>CAVKRN010000007.1:0-61254 GCA_963658695.1 bacterium | reverse complement strand
ACTTCATAGGTAAGCGAGAGCTCCCGCATAATGGGGAGTGCCTTCTGCAGCATCCCGCATACACGCTCCAGATTTGCCTGAAGTGACTCTCTTTGCTCCTCCGATTCCACCATTCCGCAAAATCCGTACCACGGATGCCGGCGATAATCACCGTCCCCAGCGGGGATCGTTTCCGCGTACTCGGTAAGGAGCGAACTGATCTCTTCCAGCTCTTCCCATCCCTTCTTCTCCAAATCGGGAATATCCCAGTCTGCTTCCGGCGTCGTTCGAAGATCCCGGTATTCCTCATACAGCTGGTACAGGCTTTTTTCAATCACCGGGCCAGGCTTCCAGATGGATTGCAGCAAAAGTTCCTGTAAGAGTGCGTACTCCTTCCCCCGAGGCTTTTGGTCTCCCGCCTCCGGGTCCTCCGCTCCAAGCGTCGCAGCATCACCGGCCGTAGCCGCCTCTTTAGTCCCCAGAAGCCGGCACAGCTCGGCTGCTGCCGCACGGGCACTGATCCATCCGCCGCAAAGCCTGCTCTGATAAAAAGAAAGCCCCGTCTGTTCCATCTCTTTTCTGCACTCTTCGGTGAGATTTCCCGAAAGCAACAGAAGCTTTCCTCCTTTTTGCAGACAATCCGCAATGCTCTCGAATGCAGAAAGGCTCTCGCCTGGTCCCGGCGTCCCCGCAAGGACCAGACTCCGACTGTATTGTGTTCTCGTTTCCGTTTCTGTCATAGTTCTCCTACATTCGTTGTTGCATTGTTACAGTGTGCATACTTTTTCAGCGCTTCGATGTAGCGTTCCCCGAACACTCCCGTTCCGATCCGGCTGTGTACAATATAGCCAATCTCCATATAATCATCCACAGCAAGCGGAATAGCAACGATGTTCGCTCCGTTCAATGTTTCATTGATCACGCCGCTGCAAATGGTATATCCGTTCAAACCAATCAGCAGATTGAACAGCGTCGCCCTGTCTGAAACCATGATATCCTTTTTGCTCTCCCGCGTGCTCAGAATTTCCTCCGAAAAATAAAAGGAATTGTGCTCTCCCTGCTCGTAGGACAGTCGCGGATACGGCTCCAGGTCCTCCAGCGTCAGGATGCTCTTTTGTGCCAGCGGACTAAAGGCACTGACGAAAACGTGAGGCCTTGCGATAAATAACCGGTGAAAGGTAAGTTCCTTTTCCCGAAGCGTCTTTTGCAACACTGTTTCGTTGAAACGGTTCTGGTACAGGACTCCCACCTCACTTCGCAGCTTGGATACATCGTCAATCAGTTCGTAGGTCTGCGTCTCACGGATGCGAAAATCGTATTCCTCCCCGCCATATTGCTTCAGAAGATCCACAAACGCTTCTACCGCAAAGGAGTAATGCTGCGTGGACACGCAGAACCGGTGCCGGATCGGCGCATTTCCCAGATAACGCTCCTCGATCAGACTTGTCTGCTCAATCACCTGGCGGGCATATCCCAGAAACTCTTCTCCCTCTGCCGACAAAAGAATCCCCCGGTTTGTCCGTTGAAAAATAGTGATGCCCAGTTCATTTTCCAGTTCTTTAATGGCCAGCGTCAGGCTTGGCTGCGTGATATAAAGCTGCTTGGCCGCTTCGCTGATGGTTCCGGCCGCTGCTGCTGTCACAATGTATTTCAGCTGTAAAAGCGTCATTGTCGTTCCTCAGTAACCTCCGGTGGATCGCACAGATTTGTACCTTGGTCACCTGCCAATTTCCCCTGCATTTGCCTATAGACAGACCGTTCACGTTAAAGCAGGACAGGTACCGAACAGATAACCAAAAAGATCCCCCTGACACGTATCATTGTCAGCGGGATCTTTCTACGTTATGGGGGATCTGTATACTACCCCCGCATCGAGGCGAGATACTCCTGCACCTCCTGCTCGGTCGGCATAACAGCCAGTGCCCCGCGTCTTGTCGTAACAAGGGAGGCCGCCGCATTGGCAAAGGTTAAAAGCTCATGCAGCCGCAGAATATTCAGATTCTTCAGACCATACTTAAGAACAAAGTGCAGCCCGCAGGCACAGAAGGTATCACCGGCACCCGTGGTCTCAATGGTATTGGGGTTCTTAAAGCCGGCACAGTCCACCCGCTCTCCCTTATAATACGCACGGCTCCCGTCGGGACCAAGCGTTGCGAAAACAAGCGGAATCTCGTAGCGGTCAATCAGCGTCCGGACACCGCGGTCAAGATTGTCGTCCCCGGTCAGAAATACGATTTCATTGTCCGAGATCTTCATGATGTCTGTATTCTGCATGCCAAAGACCATCTTCTCTCTGGCCTCATCCTCCGAACTCCAAAGCGGCGGACGATAGTTGGGATCAAAGGAAATGGTAATTCCATTGTCTTTGGCGATAGTAAGTGCCTCCCTTGTGGCATGATCCACCAGCTCATCGGTCATGGACAGGGTACCGAAATGGAAGATCCGGGAATTCTCAATCAGCTCCTTGTGTGCGCGCACATCCTCCGGCCGCAGCATAATGTCTGCACCGGGCTTTCGATAGAAGGAAAAATCGCGGTCCCCGTTTGCCAGCTTCTGCACAAAGGCAAGCGTCGTATGCACCGAAGGATCCACCGAAAGTCCTGCCATATCGATTCCCTGCTCCGACGCCTTTGCCCGCAGCATTTCGCCGAAGGCATCCTTTCCCACCTTGCCGATAAACGCCGTGGGATGTCCCAGACGCCCCAGCATGGACAGCACGTTGCAGGGTGCACCGCCGGGATTTGCCTCGAAGGTGGGATTTCCCTGCTCGCTAAGAGGTCCTTCCGTAAAATCCACCAGCAGCTCCCCAAGTGCCGTTACATCATACTTTTTTGCTTCCATTGTCCCCTCCTTTTTTATCCTCTCGCAGCCCTTCACAGCTCGCTTGCCGAATCGCTGCCGCACCGTTTTTCCCGGCTTAAAACTCTTTTGTCAGTTCTTAAAGCTATGTACCGGAGCCGGAATCCGTCCGCCGCGGTTGACAAAGTCGTCACAGCCAAAGGTGTTCACCGGCATAATGGGTGCATACCCCAGAAGGCCACCGAACTCCACCCGGTCTCCGACCCCCTTCCCCGGAACCGGAATGAGCCGGCAGGCCGTTGTTTTCTGATTCACCATGCCAAGCGCCATTTCATCGGCAATGATGCCGGCTATGGTTGTGTCCTTGGTGTCTCCCGGAATGGCAATCATATCCAGCCCGACAGAGCAAACGCAGGTCATGGCCTCGAGCTTTTCAATGGTCAAAGCTCCTGCCTCCGCAGCATCGATCATGCCCTGATCCTCCGAAACCGGAATGAACGCACCGGAAAGGCCGCCCACATAGCTGGATGCCATAAGGCCGCCCTTTTTCACCTGGTCATTGAGCATGGCAAGAGCCGCTGTGGTTCCCGGAGCCCCCGCCTGTTCCAGTCCCATTTCACACAGAATATCCGCAACCGAATCCCCGATGGCCGGTGTCGGTGCCAGAGAAAGGTCAATAATACCGAACGGAATTCCAAGCCGTGCGGAAGCTTCCTTGGCAACCAGCTGCCCCACGCGGGTCACCTTGAATGCTGTCTTTTTGATGGTTTCGGACAGCGTTTCAAAATCAGCGCCGCGGCAGGATTCCAGTGCCTTCTTCACAACACCAGGCCCGGAAACGCCCACGTTCAGCACCACATCCTCTTCCGTCACGCCATGAAATGCGCCTGCCATAAACGGATTGTCGTCCGGCGCGTTGCAGAATACCACCAGCTTGGCACAGCCGTTCACCGGAAGGTCCTTTGTCTTCTCTGCCGTTTCTTTGATGATGGTTCCCATCAGACGAACCGCATCCATGTCAATTCCGGTCTTAGTGGATGCAAGATTTACGGAAGAACACACCACCTGCGTCTGCTTCAGAGCCTCCGGAATGGAACGGATCAGCAGCTCATCTGCCTTGGTCATGCCCTTGGATACCAGGGCGCTGTAACCACCGAGAAAGTTAACGCCCACCTTCTCTGCTACCTCATCCAGCGTCTTGGCGATTTCCACAAAATCCTCGGAAGAGTGGCACGCCGAGCCGCCCACCAGTGCAATGGGGGTAACGGAAATCCGTTTGTTGACAATCGGAATTCCAAAATCCCCGGAGATCTCCTCTCCGGTACGAACCAGATCCTTGGCCAGATCATATATTTTCTCGTAGATGTTCTTCTTCAGAACATCCAGATCCGTGCTGATGCAGTCCAGAAGGCTGATGCCCATAGTGATGGTACGGACATCCAGGTTCTCCTTCTCAATCATTGCGTTGGTTTCTTCTACTTCGCGGATATTAATCATGCTGTCTCACCCTTATGCTCTATGACAAAGTCTCCTGTTCAGCGGACGCCGCAGCCCGCCATGCCGATTTTAAATCTGTTCAGCATCTTCCATATTTCAACGTGAACCTTCTGCCTGCAGGCAAATTCACGAATGAAATCGGCAGCGGCCAACAGATATATCAGATCCGGTGCATGGAATCAAAGATTTCTTCCTTCTGGCACTTGATCTGAACACCAAGAGATTCCTTACCGATGATATCCAACTCTTTGGCCACATCTGCAAACGGCGTATCCAGCGTGGTAATATCAACAATCATCATCATGTTAAAATATCCCTGCACAATCGTCTGTGAAATATCCAGGATATTGATGCTCCGCTCTGCCAGATAGCTGCAGACCCTCGCAATGATGCCGACGGTGTCCTTACCAACCACTGTGATGATCGCTCTTTTCTGCATGTTCTCACCTTTCTGCCGGCTTCCCGGCCAAGCTCTAATCTATCAGGTGCCTGCTATGCGACAGGCAAGCTGCAACAACCGATGTCAAAACTCCACCATCACCGATGCTTCCTTGCGGGGTGCTACCGCGATGGGAAGCTCATCTGCCTCATAGGAGTCATCCGCGGCATTGATCTCCACACGCACCGTCTCAAATGCCAGCTCCGGATAATTGTTCTCCTGTGACAGATGCCCCAGGAAAATGGCCTTCATGTGCGAATTCAGCACACTGTCCAGCAGTTGCCCGCTGGCACAGTTGGACAGATGTCCCCGGTCGGAGAGAATCCGCTGCTTCAAAGGATAGGGGTACGGCCCCACCTGCAGCATATTGATGTCGTGGTTCGCCTCCAGCAGCAGCACATCCGAATCCTGAAGGCAGGCCCTGGTATACTCCGTATAGCAGCCAAGGTCCGTACAGATGGACACCTTCTTATGTCCGTACTGAATGCGGTATCCCACCGGCTCTGCTGCATCGTGTGAAATCTGCATGGGGGAAACGGTCAGATCCTTCACCGTAACCTTCTCATCCGCCTTCACCGGAATGAACCGGTCTTCTCCGAAATCCCGGAATTTCTCCATGCTGCGGATCGCTGCAATGGTACCGCGCGTTGCATAAATCGGAATCTCTGACTTTTTCATAATCATGGCAAGCCCCTGAATGTGATCGGAATGCTCATGGGTAATAAAAATGCCGTCCAGATCCGAAAAGTCCAGCTCGATCCTCTGCAGCGCCTCCTGCGTTCTCTTGCGGCTGATCCCGACATCCACCAGTAGATGGGTTGTCTCAGACCCCACATAACTGCAGTTGCCGCTGGAGCCGCTGGAAAATGTTTGAAATCTCATAATACCTCATCGATCTGCCGATAGGCTTCTTCCAATGTCCCTGAATTGTCGATCACCACATCCGCGCCCTTCCGGAAGTCCTCCTCCGAAAGCTGGGCGGCCAGAATGCTGTCTATTTTGGCATCGGAATATCCGCGGCTTTCCCGCAGCCGTTGTCTGCGCACCGGCAGATTGCAATAAATATACCACATTTCGTCTACGACGGAACCATATCCGCACTCAATCAAAAGTGCCGCCTCGAGAAAAAAGAAATCCACCGCTCCCGTGTCCCTCGAAAGCGCTTTCTCCTTCTCCTCCTGTATAGCAGAGAGGATGCTCTCTCTGACGGCAGGGTGCAGAATTCCGTTCACCTTCTCGCGAAGCTCGGGACTTGTGAAGATTCTTGCCGCCATCTCCTGCCGGCAGATTTCGCCATCCTCCCGGATCAGCTTCCCATCGCCCGGATACTGCTCCAGAAGCTGCAAAAGCGCCTCATAGGCAGCCCCGCCCTTTTTCATCACGTCATGGGAGACCTCATCGGCCAGCATAATCCGGCAACGATAATGATCTCCAATGTACCGCAAGAGCTCGGATTTGCCGGATCCCACTCCGCCTGTAATTCCGATGACACGCATACGTTTTGTCCTCCTGCTGCCTTCCCTCTCCGCCAGTGATTCTGTCCGTGCCAATGATTCACTCTCCGTCAGCAAATCTGTCCACGTCTCGATGTGACTGTGCTATTTGGTCTCGTACCAGTCGGCTCCGGTATGGCAGTCAATCTCCAGCGGAACGCGAAGGCTCGCAGCCCCCATCATCCCGTTTTTCAGAATCTCCGCCACCTGCTCTTCCTCTCCAAACGCCGTCTCGATCAAAAGCTCATCGTGAATCTGCAGAATAATACGGGACTGAAGTCCCCGGCGGGAGAGCTCTTCCCACACACGAATCATGGCCGCCTTCATAATATCTGCGCCTGTCCCCTGAATGGGTGCATTCATGGCCACGCGCTCGCCAAACTGCCGCTGCATAAAATTCGAGCTTTTCAGCTCCGGAACAGGCCGGCGCCGCCTAAAGAGCGTTGTCGAATAGCCGCTTTCCTTAGCGTCCTTTACTTCTTTGTCAAGGAAGGTCTTGATTCCCGGGAACATCTGAAAATACGCCTCGATGTATTCCTTCGCCTCTGTTCTGGAAATCGAGAGATTCTGTGACAGGCCAAAGGAGCTGATGCCGTAGACAATGCCGAAGTTCACCGCCTTTGCATTCCGGCGCTGCAAAGGTGTTACCTCCTCATACGGGGTGTGGAACACCTTTGACGCCGTAGCACGGTGAATGTCGCGGTTCTCCCGGTACGCTTCAATCAGTGCCTCATCTCCCGACATGGACGCCAGAATGCGCAGCTCAATCTGCGAATAATCCGCATCGGTAAAGCAGTATCCCTCGCCCGGCACAAAGACCTTGCGGATGGCTCTCCCCTGCTCGGTACGCATGGGGATGTTCTGCAAATTCGGATCCGCCGAGCTGATACGTCCGGTCGCCGTAATGGTCTGATGGAACGTCGTATGAATGCGCTGGTCCCTAGCAATGTATCCGGCAAGTCCGTCTGCATAGGTGGATTTTAACTTTGTAAGGCCCCGGTACTCCAGTATATCGGCCACTATGGCATGGTCCGGTGCCAGCTTCTCCAATACGTCCGCGGCCGTCGAGTACCCGCTTTTTGTCTTCTTGCCGCCCGGAAGCTGCAGTTCCTCAAAAAGGACCTTCCCCAGCTGCTTGGGGCTTGCAATGTTAAAATCGTGTCCTGCTGCCTCGTAAATAGCGCTTTCCAGCTCATGAATCCGCCCCACCAGCTGCTCCCCGTACGCGGAAAGCTTATCCGGCAGTACACGAATGCCAATTTGCTGCATGTCATACAAAACGTACGACAGCGGCAGCTCCATGCGCTCGTACAGTTCCAGCATCTGTGCCTTAACAAGGGCATTTCGAATCCGTGGTGCCGCCTTAGCAAGCATCCGGCAGGTCCGCTCTGCGTAGGCTTCTGCCTCCTTCGGATGTTCCCGGTAAAAGGCCTCCATGGTATTTTTCCCAAGAAGGTGTTCCCGCCCCTCAAGGGTCTCCCCCAGATACTCCGCAGCAATGTCCTCCGGCTCGTAATCATTTTTCAGCGGGTTCAGAAGATAGGCTCCAAGAAGGACGTCCATGATCCCATCAAGGCGAATTCCATCCCGAAACTCCTCCCGGGAAATGCCCCAAAGGGGGAGCTGTGCCTTCAGGTTGAAAACAGCAAGCCGCAGCTCTCCTTGGCGAGCTTTACTCCGCAGATCCGTCAGGCGCTCTGTAAGCTCCATCGTATCGGCCACATTTCCGGTCGGCACCAGCTCCCCTGTCGCAGAAATGGTCAGCTCAGCTCCGCCGCATCCGGTCTTTGCCGGCAACACCTCAGCCTTCCCGTTTTCAAACACAGCAAGGGCAGATACCACCAGATCGTCCGGTGTTTCTCCCGGCGCCGGAAGGTCCATAAGCGGAAAGACCGCTGCCCAAGGCAGATCACCGCGCTCATCGGTCACAGCGCTTGTCTGCTCTGCCTCCTCATCCGCTGTCGCATCCGGAAGCTCCTGCAAAAACATCTCCGGAAGCTCCGTCTGCAGTTCTTCCTCAGACAACTCCTTCCATTCACCGCCGGACTCACTTTTCTTCTGCTCCCCTTCCGAATTCATAGTCGCTGCCGCAACCGCTTCCTTTGAGAATTTCGGCAAAAGGTTCTTAAAGCCCAGCTCCGTATACAGCCCAAAGGCCTCCGGCGTATACAGATTCCCAAGCCTTGCCTTGTCCAGATCCAGCTCCACCGGTGCATCCGTCTGAATGGTTGCAAGAAACAAAGAGAGCCTCGCCTTATCCTCATTTTGCTCCAGATTGTCATGAAGACTCTTTCTGGTAATCTCGGATAGATGCTCATAGACGCCGTCGACGGAATGGTATTTAACAATCAGATCGGTAGCCGTTTTGGGTCCCACCTTCGGCACACCCGGAATGTTGTCCGCAGTATCCCCCTGGAGTGCCTTGACCTGAATAAACTCCTGCGGTGTAACTCCAAGGGTCTCCTGCACATCCTTTGCGTAATAATTCAGAATGGTAGTCTGACCCTTTTGCGTCTTTGGAATCCGGATCTGTATGTACTCGTCCGCAATCTGCAGAAGATCCCGGTCTCCCGAAACCAGAGATACCGCAATGCCTTCAGCCTGCGCCTTTTTAGCCAGTGTACCGAGAATATCATCGGCTTCCAGCCCCGCCTTTTCGCAGGTAACAACCCCCATGGCCTTCAGCACCTTCTTGATCAGCGGAACCTGCTCCCGCAGCTCCTCCGGCATCGGATGCCTCGTTCCTTTGTACTGCGCATATGCCTCATGGCGAAAGGTCGGTGCATGCATATCGAAGGCCACCGTAAGGTACTCTGGCTTCTCCTCCTCCAGGATTTTGAATAAAATCTTCAGAAAACCATAAACAGCGCCGGTATGTAAGCCTGCGCTGCTCGTTAAATCCGGCATCCCGTAGAAAGCCCGATTCAATATGCTGTGTCCGTCAATCAGGACTAATTTTGTCTCATATGCCAAAGCAGTATTCCTCTCTGGGTCTGCGCATCAAGGTCTTCCCAAGGAAAATGTCGATGCGGCGCCGAATTCCTACCACACTCCCACTACAATGCTGACCACAACCGCAGCCGCAAAAACCGCCACCGTCAGCACCTCATATCCGATGGCCAGCTGCACGAAGTGCTCTCTGCGGCGCAGGCGGCTCCGCTCCAGCTGCACGTACGCCGAAAGCTCCTTCTCCATGTTGAAGGGCTCTCCGGTTTCCAGCTTGGCAAGCCCCTCTCCGATCAGATAGCGAACCGAAAGCTCCTCCCGGCAGATCTTGCAGGTATCGTAATGCTCCAGAAAATCCTCCAGATGCTGGTTCGAGAGCTCATCCGCCAGAAAATCCGGAATCTGCTGTTCAAATCGCATATGAAGCGTCGGATCTGCTTTCTCCATCTGGTTTCCTCTTACACCGCTGCCGTACACCATTTTTACACCATTTTCGTGGCTAAATACGCCTTTTTGCGACTATTTCCGGTCATTCCTTAAAACTCCCACAGTCCCCGTAAAATCAACGTTTTTAGGCCATTTCAGACCCAATCGTATGGCGTAGCCTGGTATACGTAATAATTGATCCAATTGCTGTAGATGGCCTGGCTCGCGCTTCTCCACTGAAGGAGCGGACGCTTTTGCGGATCATTGTCGGGGAAATAATTCACCGGAAGGTCCGGATCGATTCCCTTCTTGAGATCCCTCTCGTATTCGCCCTGCAGCGTATAGCGGTCGTATTCCCCATGACCGAAAATAAAGACCTGCCGCCCATCTTTTGTGGTGCAAAGAAGTACCCCGGCTTCCTTGGACTCTGCCAGAACCTTGAGCTGGCTGCAGGCATGAATGGCTGCAGCGGGAACCTCCGTATACCGGCTGTGGGGAATCAGAAAAATGTCATCCAGTCCTCTTACCAGCGGATCCTTTCGGTGCAGAAGCTCATGCAGGTAGACGCCGGACAGTTTCCCCGGGAGCATAACCTTCGGCAGCCCATAGTGGTAATACAGCCCAGCCTGTGCTCCCCAGCAGATGTGCAGAGTCGATGTCACGTTTGTTTTGCTCCATTCGAACACGCGGCACAGCTCATTCCAGTAGTCCACCTCTTCGTAAGCCAGCTTCTCCACCGGTGCACCGGTGATAATCAGGCCATCAAAATGCCGGTCCTTTAAATCATCAAAGCTTACATAGAACTGATGCAGATGAGAATACGACGTATTCCTGCTCATGTGCGAGCTCATGCGCATAAAGGTAATGTTCAGCTGAATCGGAGTGTTGCTCAGCATTCGAAGGATATCCAGCTCGGTATCCTCCTTTTTGGGCATGAGATTGAGAATACAGATCTCCAGCGGACGAATGTCCTGATGCGCCGCCCGGTTCTCATCCACAATGAACAGATTCTCTTTTTCCAATTCTTCCTTCACCGGAAGATCATTTTGAATACGTATCGGCATAGCTGCCTCTTCTCCTTTTGCATCTGTAACAATAGCGGTAACTGTTTAGTAACGCAGCATCTCCCGGAGCTCTTCTTCGGTGATCACCGGAATTCCCAGCTCCGTAGCCTTTGTCAGCTTGGAACCGGCCGCCTCTCCTGCCAGCACATAGCTTGTCTTTTTGGAAACACTGCCCGAAACCCGGCCGCCATTTGTCCGGATCAGCTCCTCTGCCTCTCTTCGTCCAAGGGTTGGAAGCGTTCCGGTGACGACAAAGGTCTTACCGGCCAGTACATCGGTGGTTTCCGCCGGTTTCTCCATCTGCAGATTCACGCCGGCCGCCCGCAGCTGATTCAGGATTTCGCCGGTCGCCGGAGCAGCGAAAAAGTCGTGAATACATCCGGCCGTCGTCTCACCAACGTCCGGAATCCGGGTCAGCTCCTCTGCGGAGGCACCGGCCAGCGCATCGATACTGTCATAGTGAGACAGGATCTCTCTTGCTGCCGCTTTTCCGCAGTTTCGGATTCCCAATCCCGTCAATAGCAGCACCGGAGAATTGCTCTTGGAGGCCTCGATGGCTGCGAGCACCTTGTCGGTATTCTTCTCCTTGCCGATCAGTCCCTTCTCAATGAGCTCCTCGCGGTAGTCCTTTAGATGGTAGATATCTGCATAACTGTGAAGATACCCTTCCTTGACCAGTGCTTCCACCAGTGTCTCCCCCAGCCCCATGATGTTCATGCAGCCTCTGGAGGCAAAATACGCAATAGAATTCACCAGCTGTGCCGGACATCCGGGATTGACGCATCGGATATCTGCCGTATCCGCCTCCCGGACTACTGGCTCGCCGCAGACGGGACAGACACAAGGCGCTGCAAACACTGCCTTTGGCGGTGTAACACACCCGTTTAGCTTCGGAATAATCTCTCCGCTCTTAAAAAGACGATACTCGCCGCCGATTCCGATCTGCATCTGCGTAATGTAGTCCTGATTGTGGAGAGTTGCTCTGCTGACACTGGTCCCGCAAAGCTTCGCCGGCTTCCCGGTCGCACTGTCATGGAACTCCCCGGTAAAGGTCAGCTTTCCTGTGCGTCCAACATCCACCAGAATCCGGTCCATGGTTACAACCTTCTCCTCCGGCGGATATTTGTAGGCGATGTGTCCGCTGGAATACTTGCTCCCTGCCGGAAATTCATTCCGCAGCGATATGTCGTCCAGCTTCACCACCGCGCCGTCCAGATCAAAGGGGAGGGTTTCACGCATCGCTCCGATCTCTTCAATCGCCGCCCAGACCTGTTCGGGTGTGATGCACCGCTTATGATAGACTGTCGCAACACCGGCCTTCTGCAGGATATCCATCGCCCTCGTGTGGCTTTCCATCAAATCCGCAGGCCCTCTTTGTACATTGAACATGAACATCCGCAGGCCGCGCTGTCTGGTAATGGACGCATCCAGCTGCCGGAGCGTACCGGCCGCAAGGTTTCTGGGATTGGCCGCCGTTTTTTTGCCAAGCTCTTCCATCGCCGCGTTGTAGCGCTCAAAGGCTTCGTGGGTCATATAAACCTCGCCGCGAAGCTCCAGGCTCTCATAGGGAAGGTCGATGCTCTCCGGAACATCCGGAATGACGCGGGCATTTACCGTCACATCTTCCCCGACAAGTCCGTCTCCCCGGGATTCCGCCAGTCGGAGGTGGAGCTTACCGTCTGCCTCTTGCTCATAGCGAAGCGACATGGAAAGCCCGTCCACCTTCACTTCTACCGAAAAGGCCGTATCCGGATAGCGCTCATGCACCTTTCCCACCCAGGAAAGGACCGCCTCCTTCGTAAACACATCCTCAATGGAGAGCATGGGAACATCGTGGGTAACCTTGACACCCGCCTCTCGCTTTACACTTCCGCCCACCTTCTGGGACGGTGAATCCGGCGTAATCCAGTCCGGGTGCTCCTTCTCCGCCGCCTTCAGGCGCAGCATCAGCTGATCGTATTCGTAATCGCTGATGCTGGGATCATCCTGATTATAATACCGGTCCATATGCTCCTCGATGGTGCTCTGGAGCTCTTTGTATTCCGCGTATGTCATGCCAGACCTGCCATTTCGTAGAGCTTTTGTATCTCGTCCTGCGACAGCTCACGCTGCATCCCGGGCTGAAGGCCCTTGGTGGTAATGTTCAGAACCCGCACACGCTTAAGCGTTTTCACTTCATGCCCCCGCGCCTTGCACATCCGCCGAATCTGTCGATTCAACCCCTGTGTCAATACAATGCGGAAGGTATAATCACCCAACCGCTCAATGCGACAAGGCCTGGTTTTCATTTCGAGATCCTTCAGCCAGATTCCCTTGGACATCTGGTGGAGATCCTCATCACTGATTTTCCCCCGGGTGCGTACAATGTACTCCTTCTCATGCTCATTGGCGGAGCGCATCATAGCATCGATCAGTTCCCCGTCGTTGGTCATCAGAAGCAGCCCCTCGGAATCACGATCCAGACGGCCTGCGTAGGTAAGGTGCATCGGATAGTGAAACACATCCTCCAGCGTTACCCGCGCATAGGGATCGCTGCGCGTCACGGTCACTCCGACCGGCTTATAATAGGCCACAACCACCTTCCGGTTCTGAGGACGGATGATCTGATCCTTTACCTTTACCTTCTCTGTACCGTTGATCCGCATACCGGGCTGTGCCGGCTTGTCATCTACCGTAACCTCGCCCATCTCCATCAGGCGATCCGCTTCCCGCCGGGAATACAGACCGGAGGAAGCGATGAACTTATTCAGCCGAATTCCCTCTACATGCTGGCCAGCTGCGCCGCCGCGTTTTCTTTCAGAATGCATTTGTCGTGCTCCATAATGTAGGCAGCCGCCTCCGCAGGTGCGTCTGCAAGACTGCCGAATTCATTCATTGCCATAAGTGCCTTTTCAAAAGGCTGTGCTTCCTCCGGCCGGGAGGACAGAAGGAGCTCATAGATACCCTCTTCCTCATTCTTCCAAAGAGAGGATGTGAGATTCCATGTTCCCGGAATTCTGCGGCAGCACTCAATGACATCTGCCATGGACAGGAACGTATAACAGTATTGCAGGCGCCTCTGCCGGTTCGAGGAAACGCTCTCATCCGCCTGCTTCATTTCTTGGCCATTTGGCTGTAACGCCTCCTCCTTGGGAAGTGCTTCATCCTCCTGCGACGCATTCTCCTTTATGGAAGAAAGCAGCGCCTCAATCGCAGACTTGGCTGCCGCCAAAGGATCCGAAGCACTTTCCTGCTCCGAAGGATCGCCGCTGGAAATCGTCAATGAAAGAGAGCCGTCCATCATGACACCGATCTTCATCGATGTAAAGGCTGCGTCCATGTGAAAATTCTCCTGGCGAACCGCCTCCATCACCACCCGCCGCAAATACTCAAGGGCCTTCGACTGACGGCTGATGATATCATCCACAGTAATGCCGCTGCCTTCCAGCTCCTCCTCCGAGATAATGCAATTGATGGTTGTTTCATTTATTTTGTTGAATTTCATTATCTTTCCTCCATGGGAAACGGAAAAAAGGCCGGAGGGCAGCGTAATGCATGCCCTCCGGCTCTCTCGTCACCATGTGAACGAACGGATTACTTCCAAGGTAACTGTTCAGAAGGGCTCAGGCCTTACCAACCTGCTCCATAACTTCCTTGGCAAAGTTCTCTTCCTTATGCTCCATTCCCTCGCCGGTCTCATAGCGAACGAACTTCTTAATGGTGATGTTCGCGCCGTTCTTCTTGCCGACCTCAGCAACGTATGCAGCAACGGACTGCTTGCCATCCTCTGCCTTTACATAAACCTGGTCATTCAGGCAGATTTCCTTAAATTCCTTATTCAGACGGCCAACCAGCATCTTCTCCAGAATCTGCTGCGGCTTTCTCTTGTTCTCCGGAAGAGCCTCATTCTCAGCAACGGCCTGTGCCAGAAGGATCTCCTTCTCGTGCTCACGAACGTCTGCCGGGATGTCCTCCTCGCTGACATACTTCGGAGACAGAGCAGCAACCTGCATTGCTACGTTGCGGACAGCTTCCTTAATCTCCTCGTTTACAACATCCGTCTCTGCCTCAACCAGAACAGCGATGCGTCCTGCGCCGTGCACATACGAAGCAACGATGCCGTTAGCAGCTTCCACCTTCTCGAAACGACGAATGGAAAGCTTCTCAGAGATAACAGCGATCATATCTACAAGGCTCTCGCTGACTGTCTTGGAAGCATCCTCCGGCCACTTGTCTGCCAGGAAGCCTTCCAGATCCGAAGCCTCTGTAGCAAGTGCTGCGTTTGCGACCTTCTGTACGTACTCCTTGAAGGTAGCGTTGCTGGCAACGAAATCAGTCTCGGAATTTACCTCAACAACAGCTGCCTTGTTGTCCTCGGTCTGTGCTACATAGCAAAGGCCCTCTGCTGCGATACGATTGGCCTTCTTCTCAGCCTTTGCAGCGCCAGCCTTGCGAAGAAGCTCTACTGCCTCCTCGGTATTGCCGTTGGTCTCTGTCAGTGCCTTCTTGCACTCCATGATGCCGGCACCGGTCATCTCTCTAAGCTCTTTTACCTGAGCTGCTGTGATTGCCATAATAACCTCCTATGCCGCGCTCTGCGGCCAACCAAAGGCTCGCTGGGTGCGAGCCTTTGAACGAGTCGATCTGTTTTGTACCTTTTACGTTACCGCCCGGATTACAGAGTTCCCTCTGCAGCCTGCTCTGCCTCACTTGCTGCGGACTCTGCTGCCAGAGCATCCTGTCCCTGCGCATCTGCAGCAACATTCTCCTCGCCCTGACGAGCCTCGATAACAGCATCTGCCATCTTGGAGCACAGAAGCTTTACGGCACGAATTGCATCGTCATTGCCGGGGATGATGTAGTCCAGCTCATCCGGATCGCAGTTGGTATCTGCAATACCGATCAGAGTAATGCCAAGGCTGTGTGCCTCGTTTACGCAGATCTTTTCCTTCTTAGGATCTACAACGAAGATGGCATCCGGGATGTGAGCCATGGTGGTGATACCACCGATGTTCGCCTGAAGCTTCTCCTGCTCCTTCTTAAGAGCAGCAACTTCCTTCTTGGGAAGTACGTCGAAGGTTCCGTCGCTTTCCATCTCGTTGATCTTGTTGAGACGATCAATTCTGGTCTGGATGGTCTTGAAGTTGGTAAGCATACCGCCAAGCCATCTGTGGTTAACATAGTACATGCCGCAGCGCTCTGCCTCAGCCTTTACGGAATCCTGCGCCTGCTTCTTGGTTCCGACGAACAGGATGGTGCCGCCCTGCTCTGCGATCTCAAATACTGCCTTGTAAGCCTCATCCACCTTTACAACCGACTTCTGAAGGTCGATGATGTGGATTCCGTTGCGCTCGGTGAAGATGTAGGGAGCCATCTTCGGGTTCCAGCGACGGGTCTGATGACCAAAGTGTACACCTGCCTCAAGCAGTTCCTTCATAGATACTACGCTCATTTTATTATCCTCCATAACTTGGTTTATTCGCCGGGAGCAACCGGCCGTCCGCACTTCGTTTCGCAGCAAAGGATGAAATCCTCCAAGGACTATGCCAGCCTTTCGGCCACCGGCACCTGCTGGAAGTACGTGTTTGATAGTCCTTCACTGCGCAGCGTTTGCTCGGACACGAGCATACTACACCGCGCAGCTTTGCAAGCATATCACACCATGCCGCAGCGTGCAAGACAAAGTTAATTCTCTCTCCGCCAGCCAAGCGACAGGGCTGTTACTATCCAGACGCCCGCCAAGTGACAGGGTGGCGGATGGATGTCCGGGTTCGGGGCCTTCCGAGTGAGCCTCGGTGCTTGCGAGCGTCCTGTGCGAGCTTATGCACCGTTAGGCCCGCAGGGGAGCCATTCTTTTCCGAGTGGCCGTCAGGCCATCTCGTAGCTGACGAAGTCAGCGTGGCTTCCCCGAACCGGACACCTCCGCCAGGCCCCGTCACTGGCGAGCGTGTGTACTGCAACCTCATCCGACTCTCGTGCGCATGGTGTCCAGCTCGTGGTACACCGCATCATTCAGAACCTTGATATAAGTCCCCTTCATCCCGGAGGAGCGGGACTCAATGACACCGGCGGATTCGAACTTACGAAGCGCATTGACAATAACCGAACGCGTAATGCCAGCCTTGTCCGCGATCTTGGAGGCAACCAGAATCCCTTCTCTCTTGCCGTCCATCTCTTCGAAGATGTGCAGAATTGCCTGGATTTCTGTATAGGACAGCGTGGAAAATGCCGATTTCACAATGGCGGTTCTGCGGTTCTCCTCGGCAGACTCCTCCGATACTGCCCGCAGCATTTCCAGACCGACTACCGTCGTGCCGTATTCACAGATAATGATGTCATCAATGTCGTAGGGACGTCCCTGGTTGTACATAAAGACCGTCCCCAGACGCTCTCCGGCAATTTCAATCGGGCAGATGATTGCGTTGTGCTCCGATTCCTCGGCATCAAATCCCAGCGCGCCGAGCATGACATTCTCGTTTGTGGAAAGGATTGCCAGAAGGCGCTCGTTTAATGCCTTATCAATCACTTCGCCAAGGCCTTCCTGACCGAGCGCGCCAATGGGAGAAATATCTTCCCGCTCCGAAACGCCAATGATCTTTCCCTTGTGAGACAGCACCAGAACGTTGCTCTCCATAATCTCACTCAGTACCTCACAGATGTCGTTGAAGACAACCTTTCCGGTGCTGTTGTTGTGCAGAAGCCGTTCGATTTTTCTGGTCTTGTCCAGAAGCTGTACATTATTCATTCCCTTGCTCATGTTGTCTCTCCCATCCCGAGTGTCCTGCTCAGTTTTCCTGTGCATCTGCTTTCTTTTCTGTTACAAAGCCGCAGCCTTCATTGCTGCAGACCAGTTTATTTCCCCGCTCCAAAAGAAGTCCTCCGCACTGCGGACACATTTCCTTCGACGGACGGTTCCATGTCATAAAATCGCATTCCGGATTTCCCAGGCATCCGTAATAGCGTCTTCCCTTCTTGGTCATTTTAATGACGATATCCTTGCCGCACTTGGGGCAGTTCACGCCGATTTTTTCAAAATACGGCTTGGTGTTGCGGCAGTCCGGAAAGCCGGGGCACGCCAGAAACCGGCCATGCGGTCCGTACTTAATCACCATTCTGCGTCCGCATTTCTCGCAGATCTCATCCGACTCTTCGTCCTTGATTTCGACCTTCTCCAGCTCTTCGTTTGCCTTCTGCACGGCTGCATCCAGATCCGGGTAGAAATTCTCAATGATTGTCTTCCATTTTACCGTTCCATCCGCAACTCCGTCCAGAAGAGATTCCAGATTTGCGGTAAAAGCCGGATCCACGATCTCCGGGAAGGATGTCTTCATAATATTGTTGACCGTCTCTCCCAGCTCTGTCATATAGAGATTTTTGTTCTCCTTGGTGACATAGCGCCTTGCGAGAATGGTGGTAATGGTCGGCGCATAGGTAGAGGGACGTCCAATGCCCTGCTCTTCCAGTGCGTGAACCAAAGATGCCTCTGTATAATGCGGCACCGGCTGCGTAAAATGCTGCTCCGCATCCAGGTTCTTTAGTGCAAGTTCCGAGGACTCATCCAGGCCCTTCATAAGAGTCCCTTCCGTTTTGCCATCATCCGCCGGCTTGTAAACCTTCAGAAATCCTTCAAAGGCGATGCGGGAAAACGGCATCGTAAACAGATGCTCCTCACCGCCGGCTGCTTCTGCCGTGATGGTCACCCGCGTCTGCTCGATGCTGGCCGATGCCATGCGGCTAGCCGTAAACCGGTTCCAGATCAGCTGATACAGCCGCAGCTGCTCTCTTGTCAGGGAATCCTTAATGCTGGCAGGCGTGCGGGTAATGTCCGTCGGACGAATGGCCTCGTGCGCATCCTGTATTTTGCCTGTGGCCTTTTTCTGTTCCGCGGCTGCGAGGAATTCTTCCCCGTATGCGTTTCGAATATAGTCCGCAGAGGAAGCCATTGCTTCATCCGAAATACGGGTGGAATCCGTACGAAGGTAGGTGATGATACCCACCGATCCGCTGCCTTTAATCTCAACACCCTCATACAGCTGCTGTGCAATGCGCATGGTTTTCTGGGTTGAGAAATTCAGTGCCTTGGAGGCCTCCTGCTGCAGAGTTGATGTCGTAAAGGGGAGCGGTGCCTTTCTCTCTCTCTTCGTAGTCTTGATTTCCGTGATCTTGTAGGCAGCTGTCTCCAGCGTTTCCTTCAGCGCCTTCGTCTGCGTTCCATCCTTCAGCTCTGCCTTTTTGCCACCGGCCGGTCCGTAATAATGTGCCGTCAGAGGCTTCTTTTCTCCCTTCACGGCAAACTCCGCATCCAGCGTCCAGTATTCCTCCGGTATAAACGAGGAAATCTCCTCCTCCCGGTCTCCGATCATGCGCAGCGCTACCGACTGTACGCGTCCCGCAGAGAGTCCGCGCTTCACCTTTATCCACAGAAGCGGAGAAATCTTGTAGCCCACGATACGATCCAGCACGCGGCGCGCCTGCTGCGCATCCACCAGATTCATATCAATTTCCCGCGGGTGATGAAAGGATTCCGTCACCGCACTCTTGGTAATCTCATTGAAGGTGATGCGTGCGACCTTCTTATCCTCCAGGTGAAGTGCCGCCATCAAATGCCATGAAATTGCCTCTCCCTCACGGTCCGGGTCCGTTGCGAGATATACTTTATCGGCCTTCTTCACCCGTTTGCGCAGGTCAGCCAGAAGCTCCCCTTTCCCGCGGATGGTAATGTACTTGGGTTCAAAATCATGCTCAACATCAATTCCCATCTGACTTCTGGGAAGATCTCTTACATGGCCCTGACTGGCCGCAACATCATATTTTTTCCCTAAGAATTTTTTAATGGTTTTCACCTTTGCCGGTGACTCCACAATAACCAGATTCTGTGACATTCTGTCCTATTCTCCTAGATGTACTCTGCCGTCCGAGCGAAAATTGCCGTTCATGCGCCAAGGGCAGCATCTGTAATACAGCAATCGTCCGCCTTTCAGACTGCGTTTCCGAATATATCGCAAAAGAAAAGGCTTGGCAAGGCTGAAACCATGTCTTTTTTCTAAACTTTACGGAAAAGGCGTTAGTTTTCAGACATTAAAATGACACTTTGTCTTGGTCATTGCGACTCATTTTCTTTTATCTTATCATGGTAGCTGTTCCGACGCGTCGCCGGCAGATGCTGAGCCGATGCAAGTAATTGTAAAGTATTACTGTACAGGCGCCAGCCAAGCGACAGGGTGGCGGATGGCGTATAAACTATAACCCCGCAAACGGGCATAGAAGGGGTATTGTACAATAGCTACCAAACCACAAGGAGTATCTACTTAAATTATGAGTCCGGTTATCTCTAATGCAGCCAAACATTCTTCTGTAAAGGACGCCTTGCGTTCCTTCCTGATCCTGTTGATCAGCGGTGTGCTGATCAATCTTCCTCTCATTACGCAGCGCCTCACCAACAACCTGGACGGCCTGTGGAATCAGGACGATTACCTTGCCGGCAGCTGGGAGCTTTCCACCGGCCGTTGGTTCTGGCTCATTCTGGACCGGCTCCGCTTTGGCATTTCTCTGGATCCGTTTCAGACACTGGCTGCGCTGGCGCTGTTTTCTGCCGGTCTTCTTCTGGCCTCCAGAGTTCTTTCTCTGTCCCGTTCTCCTTTGACGCTTCTGGCCGGCATCTGGTTTCTTGCCGGTGTGGGAGTAACCTGTCAGCTTTCCTTCAGCTTCATGGCGATCACCTACGGCGTCTCCTTTTTACTCGCCATCCTGGCCGTTTTTCTCATCACCTGGGATCGACCGATGCGGCTTGCCCTCCGTATTAGCTCCTCTGCCCTTTGCATTGCCTTTATGATGGGATGCTACCAGGCCAGCATCGGCGTAACCTGCCTTCTGGCTCTGTCCGTCCTGCTCTATGGTATTCTGCAAAATAAAACCGTCCGCAGCCAGCTCTTTTTTGCCCTTCGCATGATCGCTGCGGTGCTGCTGGGCGGCATCTTGTATCTGCTGCTTTTAAAGGCTTCTTTGCATCTGACAGGGACTGAGCTCAGCGACTATCAGGGCTTTTCCAATCTGTCCGCTTCCTATCTTATGACAGCACTTCCGTCTGCTTTTGTACACTGCTACCAGACCGCTGCCCACTACCTGTTGGACGGAACCTTTCGTTCCAACAGGCTGATCGGCCATGCCTGGTTTCCGATTTTCTATCTTCCGGTTCTGCTGCCTGCCGTTTGCGGCATTTTCCGAACCATCCGAGTCTCGATTCCAAGAGCGCTGTTTCTCGTCCTTGGCATCCTGCTTTTCCCGGCTGCCGCCAATTGCTTCTACCTTGTGGCACCGGAGACCGAAACCCATATGCAGATGATGGTCCCCATGGGCTGCGTTCTTCCGCTTCTTCTTGGCATGGCGGATCCGCTTTGGCGCAATAAAAAAGCAGACAGAATTACCGCTGTCTGCTGGATCACCGCTGCATTTTTGTGTTTTGGAAGTTTCCTGCAATGTGCCACGGATGAGTATGCCATGCTGGTCGGCCGCCGCGCGACCCAGACCCTCGCCGAGCAGATCCTGGCGGAAGCAAGTCGTCAGGGCTACGATTATGTGAACGGGCAGATTCTGATCACCGATTCTCCCCATTCCTCCAAGACCTTCTATACGGCTCCCCTCTATGACAAAGCCAACAGCTACGCCCAGTACGGAAACTGGTCCCACGACCTTTCCTTTTCCAGAGTTTCCTGGATTAAATTCTATACAAACTATCTGCGCATGCAGGTATCCTTTGCATCCGGTGACACCGAAGCTACCATCGCAGCTCTCCCCGAGGTAGCGGCTATGCCGTCTTTCCCCGCAGCAGGCTCTGTGCAGAACATCTACGGCGTTCTGGTTGTCAAGCTGGGGGAATAGCCGCTTCGTCCATGAAACGATAGTTGACAAGATGCAGTCCGCAGGCAGGCGCCGTTTCTCCGGCCGCCTGCCTGTTTTTAGCCTCAAGAATTGCAGGAATATCCTCCGGCAAAATCATGCCTCGTCCGACCCGAATCAGTGTCCCTGCAATGATTCGCACCATGTTGTACAAAAAGCCCTTTCCGGACACGCGAATCACAATGTCGCAGGCTTCGGTGAGCGAGATGGTCTCGTGTCTTTGGCTTGCAGCCTCATCCCCGTTTGTCCCCCCACCTCCTTTGGCTTCCCTTGGCATTTTCTGTACAATATCCGGCACAGGTCGCTTGATTTCTTCAATGGTCAGCTCCGTGATCTCGCGCACGGATGTCTCTGTCTGTCTGGCAGGATTGGCAAAGCTTGCAAAATCATGCTCTCCCAACAAATACGATGCCGCCTTCTGCATAGCAGCAACATCCAGTTTCCAATAACAGCTGCAGGCGTAGCGCGCCTTCACCGGGTCCGGAATTCTGGAACAGTGGATGCGGTATTCATAGGTCTTCACACTCTTTACGCGTCGGGGATGAAAATCCGGTGCTGTCTCCCAGGAGGCCTGCATCCGGATATCCTCCGGAAGTCTGGCATTGAGCGCCTTTGCGAAGTTCTCCGGCGGAATGGGAGAGGCGGTGTCAAAGACCACGTAATTGCAAAGAGCATGCACTCCTGCATCGGTCCTGCTGGCCCCTATAATCTCCGGACGCTCGCCGGTCAGAGACAGAAGCGCTTTTGAAATTTCACCTTCGATGGTGCGAATCGACGGATTTTTCTGTGCTGCAAATCCGGAATAATCGGTCCCATCGTACGCTGTCACCAGCAGGATTCGCTTCATCTTCTTCCTTTCTTGCTTATAAAAACGGACATCCGTTCAACGCTTGCCCTATTTCAACGTAACTCTCCTGCTTGCAGGCAAATTCACAACGGAAATTGGCAGGTGCTAAACGGTTACAAAACCTGTATCAAAACGCACAGGGCCATATAGACCACAAGGCCGGTATAGGCTGCATAGTCTCTTCTCTCGTAGCGAAGCGGTTTCATCCGTGTCCTGCCCTCACCGCCCCGGTAACATCTGGCCTCCATCGCCATCGCCAGGTCATTGGCGCGTCGGAACGCCGATATGAACAGCGGAACCAATAGAGGTACCAGGCTTTGAATCTTTTTCTTTAGATTTCTGGATTCAAAATCCGCCCCTCTTGCCATCTGTGCCTTCATGATCTTGTCCGTTTCTTCCATTAGAATCGGAATAAAGCGCAAGGCAATGGACATCATCATCGAAATTTCATGGACGGGGACATGTATTTTTTTAAGCGGTCCAAGGACGTCCTCCAACGCATCCGTCAACTGGTTGGGCGTCGTTGTCAACGTCATCATAGAGGATCCGATGATCAGAAAGATCAGCCGCACCGCCATTTTGGATGCAAAATCCAGACCTTCGTAGGTAATTGTCAGCTTCCAGAACTGCACCAACGGCTCGCCTTCCGTCAGGAACAGGTTAAATACCACAGTGATCAGCAGCAGGAATACAATTGCTTTCATGCCACGCATAATATATCCAAAGGGCACGTGCGAAAATGCTACAACCACTGCCACCGCAGCCGCGGCTGCCAGGTATCCAAGCCAGGAGGACACGATGAAAAGGGAAATGATGTATGCAAAGGTTGCAATGAGCTTCACCCGTGGATCCAGCCGATGAACAACGGAGTTTGTCTGATAATACTGACCGATTGTAATTTCCTTAAACATTTCGGTCCTCCTTCGACGGTTCTGCGGAAGTTACCGGTCTTTGGACTCCGCTTCCGATGCCCCGGAAGTTCCTACCGGTTTTGCGATTGATGTCATCCAGATGTGCCATCAGCTCATCCGCTGCCGCAGAAACGGTCAGACAATTGGTATCAACCGGAATTCCCTTCTCTCGCAGATACTGCATAATATAAACCACCTGCGGTGCCGCAAGTCCGATGTCCTCCAGTTCCTTGTAGCGACCGAATACCTCCTGCGGTGTACCGTCCATCATAATTCTACCGGCATTCATCACCAGAATCCGGTCTGCATATTCTGCCACATCATCCATGCTGTGAGATACCAGTAAAATAGTCATATGAAGGGTTTTCTTCATATCGCGAACCATGTCCAGAATTTCATCCCGGCCCTTCGGATCAAGGCCCGCTGTCGGTTCATCCAGAACAAGAATGCGGGGATGCATGGCAAGAACACCGGCAATGGCTGCTCTCCTTTTCTGCCCACCGGATAAATCAAAGGGAGACATGTTCCAAAATTCCTCCGGAAGCCCTACGCGGCGGAGCGCTTCGGTAGCTCTTTTCCGGCATTCTTCCTCAGAAAGTCCCAGATTCTTAGGTCCGAACATAACATCTGCCAGAACATCCGTTTCGAACAGCTGATGCTCCGGATACTGAAACACCAGCCCAACATGGGAACGCAGCTCCTTGCGGTCAAACCCTTCTCCTTGAATATCCCGTCCATCCCAGAAAATGTGTCCGGTAGTAGGCAGAAGAATGCCATTGAGCATCTGCACAAAGGTGGATTTCCCGGAACCGGTATGGCCCACAAGACCAATAAACTGTCCATCCGGAATTTCAACGCTGATATGATCCAGCGCATTCACCTCCATGGCAGTTCCTTTTTCATAGACATACGTTATGTCATCAATCTTCAGTGACATCCGTTCTCCTTTTATTTCAACGCCGTATAACGCTTCAAAGTCCAAGTGCCTCTGCCAGCTCTTCCTTGGTCAGAATTCCGGCAGGGATATCCACGCCGCGCTTTCGCAGTTCATCCGTCAGAAGAGTAACTGCAGGAACATCAAGATGAAGCTCTTTCATCTTATCCACCTGCGCGAACACTTCATGAGGCGTTCCCTGCAGTGCAATCTTCCCGTCATCCATCACAAAGACACGATCGGCATAAATGGCCTCTTCCATATAGTGCGTAATCAGAATAATCGTAATTCCTTCCACCTGATTCAACGCCCGTGCTGCGCGGATCACCTCATATCGGCCCGACGGATCCAGCATCGCTGTCGGTTCATCCATGATAATGCACTTGGGATGCATAGCAATCACACCGGCAATGGAAACGCGCTGCTTCTGTCCGCCCGAAAGCCGATTCGGAGATTTTTTGCGATAGGCCTGCATGCCCACCGTGGTGAGGGCTTCGTCCACGCGGCGCCAGATTTCACTGGTGGGTATCCCTATATTTTCCGGTCCGAACCCCACATCTTCCTCTACAACCTGTCCGATGATCTGATTGTCCGGGTTCTGAAAAATCATTCCGGCTTCCTGCCGGATATCCCACAGGTGATCTTCGTCTTTGGTATTCATACCATCAATGAGGACCTCGCCCTCCGTCGGAAAAAGAAGAGCGTTTAAGTGCTTGGCCAGCGTAGATTTTCCCGATCCGTTATGACCCAGTACCGCAATGAACTGTCCCGGCTCGGCATCCAGCGTCACATCGTCAACCGCACGCACGGTGCCGCTGATATTCCCTTCCTCATCTCTTGTTACATAATCATGAATAAGATGTCTGACAGCAGCCATTGCTGTCCCTGCATTTCCGCGCATGTATGCCTCCCGGCTCTCCTATTTGTATCTGTTTAGCACCTCTGGCCAACCACATCGAAGTTTTCCGAATGCAAGGAGAAATCCGCGTATGTGTTTCTCCACAGTGCGGAGTGATTGTCGACATCACCGACAATCACTTCAGGATACTCGAACGTGCCATCAGGCACATTCGAGTATCGTCGCCAGAGTATCGAGAGCAGAATAACAGATATCCTTCAAAAAGTGAATGCAAAAATCCCCCAAACCATTCCGGTTTGAGGGACTCCGTATTCCTTAGAACCGTATTCGAGAATTAAACGAGTTCCAGAACAACCATAAGAGCTGCATCGCCCTTTCTCTGGCCGATCTTCACGATTCTTGTATAACCACCATTACGGGAAGCATACTTCTTGCCATACTCATTGAAGAGCTTATCAACAAGATCAACCTCTTTGGCATCCTTCTTGCGGCCCTGTGCAGGAACCTCAGTTACAGGATACAGGAATTTGATCAGCTGACGTCTTGCATGAAGACGAGAAGGAGCATCCTTGGTAACCTTCTTCTCAACTTCATCGTAAACGGTAACCTTCTTGCCGTCCTTTACTTCCTTGACGCGCTTGCCGTCCTTGTCCTTGCGGGCAACCTTTGCCTTTACCGTAACCTCTTCGAAGTTATCCTTCTCCTTAGCGGCCAGAGCAATCATGGGCTCAACCAGCTTCTGGATTTCCTTCGCACGAGCTTCTGTGGTAATGATCTTACCATTGTAAAGAAGCGCGGTAACCTGAGAACGAAGAAGTGCCTTTCTCAGCTTTGTTTTCTTTCCTAACTTTCTGTACTCTGCCATACTATTCTCCTTTTGTGGCAGCACCGGACAGAACCTGTGGAATTACCTGCCCGACGCTATTCTATGCCGACCCGCAGCACACCTCATGGGATTCACTGCCGCAGGAACGTTGCTGTTACTTACTGCTCAGCATCAAGACCCATGTTGAGCTTAAGGCCCAACTCCTTGAGTTTCTCCAGAACCTCGTCCAAAGACTTGCGTCCCAGATTTCTGACCTTCATCATTTCGTCCGGAGTCTTGCTGCACAGCTCCTGAACCGTATTGATGCCCGCGCGCTTGAGGCAATTGAAGGAACGAACCGAGAGCTCCAGCTCATCGATACTCATCTCCAGTGCCTTCGTCTTGTTGTCATCAACAGGCTCCGCCATCACCTCAGTGATCTTGGCATTGTCGCTCAAATCAATGAACACAGACAGATGCTCCGAAAGGACCTTCGCTGCAAGGCTAACTGCCTCATCCGGTGCAAGTGTACCATTGGTCGTCACATCCAGCGTCAGCTTATCGAAATCCGTCTGCTGACCGACACGGGTGTTCTCTACTGTTACATTGACTCTCTGAACAGGAGTATAGATCGCATCCACCGGAATCACTCCGATCTTGGTATCCTCACTCTTGTTCTTGTCTGCGCTGACATAGCCACGTCCCTTGGTAATTGTCAGCTCAATAAAAAGCTTCGTTTTCTTTCCGGAGAGGGTTGCGATAACCTGATCAGGATTCATAATCTGAATGTCCTGATCTGCCTGGATATCACTGGCGTGTACAATGCCATCTCCCTCATACTCAATGTATGCGGTTTTGGGCTCATCCGTCTCGCTGGAATTCTTGATGGAAAGGCTCTTAATGTTCATGATGATATCCGAAACGTCTTCTTTTACGCCCGGAATCGTGCTGAACTCATGCTGTACTCCATCGATTTTGATCTGGCTGACTGCTGCGCCCGGCAGGGAAGAAAGCATGATTCTTCTCAGAGAATTGCCGAGAGTAAGACCATACCCTCTTTCGAGGGGTTCTACAACGAATCTGCCGAATTTATTATCATCGGACAACTCAGTCGTTTCAATGCTGGGTCTTTCAAAATCAAACACGCATATACCTCCTTATTGATATCAATGCAGTTGCGGAGGATCCGCATTACACGAAGAATTACTTAGAATACAACTCGACGATCTGCATTTCGTCTACCGGAACATCGATCTGCTCTCTCTTCGGAAGTGCGCTTACAGTTCCCTTGAAGTTCTCTTTGTCTACGTCAACCCACTCAGGAGTAAGTCTGCCCGCAGTAACCTCAGCGATATCCTTGAATCTCTGCATGGTGCGGTTGCTCTCCTTGATCTCAACCACATCACCAGCCTTTACAAGATAGGAAGGAATGTTGATGCACTTGCCGTTTACAAGAACGTGCTTGTGATCGACAACCTGACGAGCCTCTCTTCTGGTGCGAGCAAAGCCCATACGGAAAACAACGTTGTCCAGACGGGACTCCAGCATCGTCATCAAATTGTCGCCGGTCATTCCCTTCATACGATCTGCCTTCTCATAGTAGTTACGGAAAGGCTTCTCAAGAACGCCATAGATGAACTTTGCCTTCTGCTTCTCGCGAAGCTGCATGCCGTACTCAGACATCTTTCTGCTTCTGCGAACAAGGGTTCTCTTGGACTTCTTGTCATAACCAAGGAATGTGGGATCCATGTCAAGAGATCTGCATCTCTTCAGGACGGGTGTCTTATCTACTGCCATAACTGGCTCCTTTCATTTCTGTCAGCAGTCTGTCGTGCAGCGCTGCTGCTTGTTGTTTACAACGCCCAAAGGCGCCTTCATCCAAAAATTTTCTATTATTTAATAGATACCAACTATACTCTTCTGCGCTTAGGCGGGCGGCATCCGTTGTGAGGAACCGGAGTAACGTCTGTGATGGACAGAACCTGCAGACCGTTCGCGTTCAGTGCGCGGATTGCTGCTTCTCTTCCTGATCCGGGTCCCTTTACGAATACATCAACAGCCTTCAGGCCGTGAATAAGAGCTGCCTTAGTTGCAGTCTCTGCTGCAAGCTGTGCAGCATAGGGAGTGGACTTTCTGGAGCCCTTAAAGCCCAGTCCGCCGGCAGATGCCCAGGACAGAGCATTTCCCTGTGTATCAGTCAGAGTAACAATGGTATTGTTGAAGGAGGCCTGAATGTGTGCCTGGCCACGCTCCACGTTCTTCTTCACACGCTTTTTGGAAGCGGAAGACTTCTTAGCTGCTGCCATAATCTTTTCCTTTCATCTTCATACCGCCGGATCACTTTTTGTGCCGCGGTAAGCGCCGCATGTGCAGCGCGACAAAAATTACTGTTTCTTGTTAGCGATGGTCTTGCGAGGGCCCTTACGGGTACGAGCATTGTTCTTTGTATGCTGACCGCGAACCGGAAGTCCTCTTCTGTGACGAACTCCGCGATAGGAGCCGATTTCAGTCAGCATCTTGATGTTCATCGCGATATCACGACGAAGATCACCCTCTACCATATAGTTGTTGGCAATCTCTTCTGCCAGCTTCTTAACATCATCGTCTGTCAGATCTCTGCAGCGAGTATCAGGATCTACTCCTGTCGCCTTCAGAATCTTGTCTGCGGAGGTGCGGCCGATTCCGTAGATTGCGGTCAGGCCGATCTCAACGCGCTTGTCTCTGGGTAAATCAACACCTGCAATACGAGCCATTTTAATCTCCTTAAATTCATTGCAAAGCCTTCTCTAGCCTGTAGTTCACAGGGTATGACGCTCTGCATGTTGTCTGGCTTCCGATCCCATTGGCGGAAGCAATTTGTTTTGATGGAGGCGAACCTGCGTATGATCCATACAGATCTGTAACTGCTGTACGTTCACTCTGCGATGCAGGTCACAGCACACCTGGTGCTATTCCACGCCCAGCCGGAAACTTTGCCGGCCTTTCCACTTCATCCGGCAGCCTTTGCTGTCCGATGTTCAGCGGTATCAAAGCATAATGGCTCTGATCAACCCTGTCTCTGTTTGTGCTTCGGATTCTCGCAGATAACCCGGATAACCCCTTTGCGCTTTACAACCTTGCACTTCTCGCACATGGGCTTCACCGATGCTCTAACCTTCACGATGCGTTCTCCTTTCTTATATAATTGTTATTGATGAACCGCATCTTTAATTTGACGTTTGAACATACCCAAAGACATGTTCTTCTTCCCTTAGGAAGCCTCGATGCGGCCGCTTCCGAAAGTGCATAGTAACCCTATGTTTCTTTCAAACGCCGTTATATTGTAGCACTGCACTTTTTCATAAGCAAGTAGAAATCATAAAAAAATCCCTCTGCACAATGTCAAAGGGATTTTCGTTCATTATATAGGACACCGGAATCTTACTTGTCACGCCAGATGATTCGGCCTTTGGTCAGATCATAGGTAGACATCTCCAGTGTCACCTTGTCGCCGGGCAGAATTCGAATAAAATTCTGACGAAGCTTTCCGCTGATGTGGGCCAGAATGATTGCACCGTTCTCCAGCTTTACACGGAACATCGTGTTGGGAAGCTTTTCTACAACTACACCTTCCAGTTCAATAACGTCTGCTTTGGACATAATCACCTCTCTGATTTCATCATCGGAAAGAATCAGCCCAGAATGGCGACAATATCGCCAAAGACATCCTTCCGGTCCTTTGTTCCATCTACTGTCTTAAGGACACCTGCCTTCTCATAGTAATCAATGAGGGGCTGGGTCTGTTCATGATACACGGACAGGCGATTCTGCACTGTCTCCGGCTTGTCATCCTCTCTCTGAATCAGCGCGGATCCACAGGAATCACAAATTCCTTCGGCCTTCGGAGGAATGTACTCAATGTGATAGGATGCGCCGCACTTCGGGCAGCTGCGACGTCCGCTCATACGATGAACAATGTTTGCATCCGGCACATCGACATTGATAGCAAAGTCAACCTTTTCCCCGGTCTTGGCAAGAGCCTCCGTCAGAACCTCTGCCTGCGGAATAGTCCGCGGAAATCCATCCAGAACATAGCCGCCCGCGCAATCTTCCTTCGACACCCGGTCCAGCAAAAGCTCAATCGTGAGCTCATCCGGCACAAGCTTTCCTTCATCCATGAAAGCCTTCGCTTTCTTTCCCAGCTCCGTCCCGTTCTTAATGTTCGAACGGAAAATATCACCGGTGGAAACGTGAGGAATATTATATTTTTCACAAATCATTGCTGCCTGTGTGCCTTTTCCGGCACCAGGTGCTCCCAGCATAACAATTTTCATAGGTTCCTTTCTGTGATGCAGCATTCGTGCAGCGCCACCCGAAAATCAGTGTTCCATGTCCAATTTCATTCTCAAAGTCATTGATACAGCAAAGGATCGGCAGCCGGGCCCTTTTGCAGGTCCTTCTGCCGATCCATTCCACTTCTTTTTAATTCGACAGGAATGTCGTGTAGTTTCTCTGCATCATCATGGACTCAATCTGCTTGATGGTTTCCAGAATAACACTGACAACGATGATCAGGCTTGTTCCGCCAAAATCCACACTCGCATTGAACACGCCGCGGAAAATAAACGGAATTACGCCGACGATGGTCAGTCCGACTGCACCAATCAGGATGATGTAATTGAGAAGCTTATTCAGATAATCGCTGGTAGGCTTGCCGGGACGAATACCCGGAATAAAGCCGCCGCCCTTCTTCAGATTATCTGCTACCTCAATGGGATTAAAGGTTATTGAGGTGTAGAAATAAGCAAAAAAGATCAGCATTGCAATATAAACAACAAGACCAATCGAATACTTCGGTGCAGAAGGATTGCACCAATACGAAGAGCTCAGGTAACGAAGCACCTCCGACCAGATTCCCGTTCCGCTGTATCCGGCAAGCGACGAAATAATCACCGGAAACTCCATAATGGAGGAAGCAAAGATGATCGGCATAACGCCTGCTGTATTCACCTTCAGAGGGATACTGGATGTCGAAGAGCCGTACTGACTCCTGCCGCGCAGCATTCTTGCATACTGAACCGGAATACGACGCTCTGCATCATTCAGAAGGATGACCAGAACAACCATTCCGACAATAATCGCTGCAATAATGCATGCTGCCAAAATTGCCTTAGCAATGGTTTGACCACTGACAAACTGCGTGAACAATCCGGTAATGTCCTGCGGCATTCTGGAAACAATGTTAATGGTCAGGACAATGGAAATTCCATTTCCGACACCTTTGTCCGTAATCTGCTCACCAATCCACATAAGGAAAGCAGAACCAGCCGTCAGGGTTGCCATAACCATGATGACGTTCACTGCATTGTACTCCTGCAGAAGACCTCTTCTGCCGAAGCCGATTGCCATGGCACCGCTCTCAAAAATCGCAAGGCCAACCGTAAGATACCGGGTAATGGAAACCAGCATCTTGCGCCCCTCTTCTCCTTCCTTCTGAATCTCCTCCAGCTTCGGAATGGCAATAGTCAGAAGCTGAATGATAATGGAAGACGTAATATAGGGCGTAATATTGAGTGCCAGAACAGACATGTTCAGGAAGGAGCCGCCGGTAAAGGCGTCCACCAAAGAGAACGCGCTGCTGGAATGCTGGGAAAACCAAGTAGAAAAGTAGGTCCTGTCCACACCAGGCACTGGAAGCTGAGATCCGAAGCGGATGATCGCCAGCATCACAAGCGTAAAGAAGATCCTGTGACGGATCTCCTTTACCTTGAATGCGTTTTTAACGGATTCAAACATAACAATTTACCATGCCTTTCAATCAGGTACAGCCAGAATGATTACGCATTAACCTCACAGGTTCCGCCTGCGTTCTCAATCTTTTCCTTTGCTGCTGCACTGAATGCATCGGCCTTAATGGTAAGCTTCTTGGTCAGTTCAAACTTTGCGTCGCCCTTATCACCGGAGAGGACCTTCACGCCGTCACCAACGTTCTTGATGATCTTCTTGTCAAGAAGAGCCTGTACATCAACCTCAGCGCCATCCTCAAAGCAATCTGCAATGCGGGCAAGGCTGACAGTCACAATGTTCTTGTGATTGTAGTTGTTGAAGCCGCGCTTAGGAATACGACGATACAGAGGCATCTGACCGCCTTCGAAGCCTGCTCTGGGTCTTCCGGAACGAGCCTTCTGTCCCTTGTGGCCAAAACCAGCGGTCTTGCCGTTTCCGGACGCATGACCACGGCCTCTTCTGAAGTTATTCTGTGTAGAACCTGCAGCAGGTCTTAAATTAGATAATTCCATCTGTCAGTCCCTCCTTATTCTGCATCCTCAACCTTGACATAAGGAGCGATCAATCTGATCTGTCCTCTCGTTGCATCATTATCCGGAAGGATAACGCTGCTGTTCAGTTTATGGAATCCCATGGACTTGATGATTGCCTTGTTCTTCGGAACTGCAGCAATTGTAGACTTTACAAGTGTAATCTTAAGCTTCTTAGTATCCGCCATTTTATACTCCTTTCGTTCTACCGAAGATCCAAAGGGGCTCAGCCCTTCAGATCCTCAACAGACTTGCCGCGTCTTGCAGCAACCTCTTCCGGAGCCTTCAGGCTGGAAAGACCGGAAAGAGTAGCCAGAACGACATTCTGCTTGTTGTTAGAACCAAGAGACTTGGTACGGATGTTCTTGATTCCTGCCAGCTCGCAAACCGTACGAGCAGGACCGCCTGCGATGATACCGGTACCATCCGGGCTCTTCTTCAGAAGAACCTCTGCAGAGCCATACTTGCCGATATAATCATGAGAAATCGAACCAACCTCATCCAGAGCAACAGTGATCAGGTGCTTTGCAGCATCCTCCTTGCCCTTGCGGATTGCTTCCGGAATTTCTGTTGATTTGCCAAGGCCAACACCTACATGGCCATTGTTGTCACCAACTACGACAAGTGCGGAAAATCTCATCGTACGTCCGCCCTTTACAACCTTTGTGACACGCTTGATCGTAACGACCTTCTCGGTGAGCTCAATCTGACTTGCATCAATATTAGAACGCTTCATCTAGTCTCTCCTCCCTTAGAATTCCAGGCCGGCCTTACGTGCCGCATCTGCAAGTGCTGCTACCTTGCCCTGATAAATAAAGCCGCCTCTGTCGAATACGACCTTAGATACGCCCTTCTCAATGGCTCTCTTCGCAACAAGATCGCCGATATACTCTGCTGCCGCGATATCATCGGTATGAGCAAGGGCAGCCTTAGCTTCCTTCTCAACCGTGCCAGCTGCAGCAATCGTTGTGCCGGTCTCATCGTTGATGACCTGCGCATAGATGTGATTGTTGCTTCTGTAAACGGAAAGGCGCGGTCTCTCAGCGGTTCCGCTGAAACGGTTGCGAACCTTCAGATGTTTCTTTTCGCGGATTAACTTTCTATTTTCCTTCTTAACCATTGTACACGCTCCTTATCCGATTACTTCTTACCAGTCTTGCCGACCTTACGACGAATTGTCTCGTAATCGTACTTGATACCCTTGCCCTTATACGGCTCCGGCTTTCTCTTCTCTCTGATATCAGCTGCCCACTGTCCAACAAGCTCCTTGTCAATACCCTTAACCAGGATCTTATTGCCTTCTACAACTGTCTCGATTCCTTCCGGATCTTCCATCTCGACATTGTGGGAATATCCTAAATGCAGCTCCAGGACCTTGCCCTTCTTCTGAGCTCTGTAGCCAACACCATTGATTTCCAGTGTCTTTGTGTAGCCATCGGTTACACCGACAACCATGTTGTTAACCAGTGCTCTGGTCAGGCCGTGAAGTGCCTTTTCTTTCTTCTGATCATTGGGTCTTACGATTTTGAGCTCACCGTTCTCCTGCTCGATCTTCATCTCTGCAGGCAGAGTTCTTACCAGTGTTCCCTTAGGCCCCTTAACCGTCACTGTGTTATTTTCTGCTACATCAACAGTAACGCCTGCCGGTATAGCGATTGGCATTAAACCGATACGTGACATGCCCGTTCCTCCTAGTTTATCTTGATCTTTTGTTGCTTTTACAGTTGATTTGCGAAAATCAGGAAAGTCTCACCCATCCCGTGAGACATTTTCCCGATGTCGCCGTCCTCTTGCTGCAGACAAGCCTTTCTGGCGCCTGCACCATTCCCGGATTAAAATTACCAGATGAATGCCAGAACTTCACCGCCGACCTGAAGCTCTCTTGCCTTCTTGTCGGTGATCACACCCTGGTTCGTGGAAAGAATTGCCGTTCCCAGTCCGTCCAGAACCTTCGGAACATTGTCCTTGCCGGCGTAAACACGCATGCCGGGCTTGGAAATTCTCTGAAGACCGGTAAGAATGCGGTCATTGCGGTCAGAACCATACTTCAGGGTAATGCGAATATCCTTGAAGTTGCCGTTATCTACCAGATCAATTCTGGAAATGTAGCCCTCGTCCAGAAGAATGTTGGCAATTGCCATCTTAATCTTGGAGTTCGGAACATCAACTGTGTCATGCTTTGCTGTGTTGGCATTACGAATTCTCGTAAGCATATCAGCGATCGGATCACTCATAGACATAATAAAATTCTCCTTTTCTGTGCGATATCCATTGCTTGTGTTTTAAAAACACCGATCTATCATGCAACCCGGCAGAATTACCAGGAAGCTTTCTTAACACCCGGGATCTCGCCCTTGTATGCGAGCTCACGGAAGCAGATTCTGCAAATGCCATACTTCTTCAGTACGGAATGCGGACGGCCGCAGATTTTGCAGCGTGTATATGCACGCGTGGAAAACTTCGGCTCTTTCTGCTGCTTGATCTTCATCGAAGTCTTTGCCATGTCAATCTCCTTTGATTACTTTGCAAAAGGCATGTTGAACAGTCTCAACAGCTCACGGGCCTCCTCATCGGTGTTCGCCGTGGTCGTGAAGATGATGTCCATTCCTCTGACCTTGTCAATCTTATCATACTCGATTTCAGGGAAGATCAGCTGCTCCTTGATTCCAAGTGCATAATTGCCTCTTCCATCAAAGGAGTTGGGATTGACACCGCGGAAGTCACGCACGCGAGGCAGTGCCAGGTTCACGAGACGATCCAGGAACTCATACATCTGATCACCACGAAGGGTAACCTTGCAGCCAATGGGCATTCCCTCACGAATCTTGAAGTTCGCAATGGACTTCTTTGCCTTGGTGTAAACCGGATGCTGACCGGTAATAGTCTCCAGATCCTTTGCAGCGGTTTCCAGAAGCTTCTCGTTCTCCTTTGCCTCACCGACAGCCATGTTGACAACAATCTTGTCAAGCTTCGGGATCTGCATCGGATTGGTGTATCCGAACTTCTTAACCATTGCCTCACGGATCTCTGTATTGTAAAGATCTTTCAGTCTGCTGCTCATCGTTTCTCCTCCTTTCTTCCTTATTTGATTTCCTTGCCGGTCTTCTTGGCAACGCGAACCTTCTTGCCATCCACTACCTTAAAGCCGACTCTAGTAGCCTGTCCGTCAACAACCAGCATAACATTGGAGATATCCAGAGCAGCTTCCTTCTCTGCGATACCGCCTTCCTGGTTCTGAACAGAAGGTTTGTTGTGCTTGGTTACCTTGTTCACTCCCTCAACGACAACCTTGTGGTTCTCGCGGTCAACAGCAGTAACCTTTCCCTCTTTGCCGAGGTCCTTACCAGCAATAACCTTAACGGTATCGCCAACCTTGATCTTGCTTGCTGCCATTTCTTTCCTCCTTACAGTACTTCCGGAGCAAGGGACAGAATCTTCATGAACTGCTTATCACGAAGCTCTCTTGCTACGGGTCCGAAAATACGAGTTCCGGTAGGTGTCAGATCATCCTTGATGATAACCGCTGCGTTCTCATCGAAACGGATGTAAGAACCGTCTTTTCTGCGTGTCTCGCGAACGGTACGAACGACAACTGCCTTAACAACGTCGCCCTTCTTTACCATACCGCCGGGAGCTGCTTCCTTAACAGAAGCTACAATTGTATCGCCAATTCTGGCATATCTTCTGGTGGATCCACCGCACACACGGATGCAGAGAAGCTCTCTGGCACCGGTGTTATCAGCGACCTTCAGTCTTGTTTCCTGCTGAACCATGTCTTCGTCCTTTCTGACTCTGAACAACCTGTGGTTAAGAAGTAATTATTTAGCCTTCTCAACGATGGAAACCACTCTCCATCTCTTGGTCTTCGACAGCGGTCTGGTCTCCATAACCTTCACCGTGTCGCCGATGCCGCACTCGTTGTTCTCATCGTGTGCCTTCAGTGTATAGGTCTTCTTCACAATCTTTCCGATTACCGGATGCTTAACGTGGTTCTCGATCGCAACAGTGACCGTCTTGTCCATCTTGTTGCTGACAACCTTACCGATACGGACTTTTCTAAGATTTCTTTCCACGGTATTAACTCCTTTCCGGTAACAGATTAGTTAGCAGCCTTTGCAGTGATAACCGTCTGAATCCGGGCGATGTTCTTGCGAACTTCTGTGATTCTGGCTGTGTTCTGCAGCTGATTGGTTGCGCTCTGGAATCTGAGGTTAAAGAGCTCCTTCTTCGCGTTCTCAAGATCCTCCTTGAGCTCGTCGATGGTCTTGTCCTGCAGTTCCTTCATGTATTCAGTAGACTTCATTCTGCACCGCCTTCCAGATCTGCCTTGGAAACGATCTTAGTCTTAACCGGAAGCTTGGTTCCAGCAAGACGAAGTGCCTCTCTTGCAGTTTCTTCAGGTACTCCGGAGATTTCAAACATTACTCTGCCGGGTTTTACAACTGCTACCCAGTACTCAACAGAACCCTTTCCGGATCCCATTCGAACTCCCAGGGGCTTGCCGGTAACAGGCTTGTCAGGGAAAATCTTAATCCAAACCTGTCCGCCACGCTTGATGTAACGTGTCAGAGCAACACGGGCTGCCTCAATCTGGTTGGAACGAACCCATTTTGCCTCAGTAGCAACAAGACCATACTCACCGTACGCCAGCTTGTTGCCGCGGGTAGCTTTACCACGACGATCGCCGCGGAAAACAGCACGATACTTAACTCTCTTCGGCATTAACATTAGTTGTCACCTCCCTTGGACTCATCAGAGGCAGCGACTGCCTGCTCGTTCTTCTTCTTGGGAAGAATCTCGCCCTTGTAGATCCAGACCTTAACGCCTACCTTGCCGTAGGTGGTATCTGCTTCTGCAAAGCCATAATCGATGTCTGCACGCAGAGTCTGAAGCGGAATAGTTCCGTCAGAATAAGTCTCTGTACGAGCGATATCTGCACCGCCAAGACGTCCGCCGCAGGAAGCCTTCACGCCGAGCGCACCGGACTTCATGGTGCGGTTCATAGCGGACTTCATCGCTCTGCGGAAGGAAACACGGTTCTCCAACTGCTGTGCAATGTTCTCAGCTACCAGCTGTGCATCCTTGTCCGGTCTCTTGATTTCCTTGATCTCCAGAACAACCTTGTCAGCTGTCAGCTTCTGCAGCTGCTTCTTGGTGTTCTCGATCTCAGCGCCGCCCTTACCGATTACAACGCCGGGCTTTGCGGAATATACGGTAACCTTTACTCTTCCGGAAGCTCTCTCGATTTCAATCTTGGAGATGCCTGCCTGCTCGAGCTTCTTCTTGAGGAACTCTCTGATCTTGTGATCTTCAACCAGCATGTCAGAAAAGTTCTTGTCATCAGCATACCATCTGGAATCCCAGTCCTTGATGATGCCGACTCTCATGCCATGAGGATTAACTTTCTGTCCCATATGGACTCCTTTCCATCACCTGAATTACTTGGTCTCTGCTGCATCAGCAGGCTGCTCTGCCTTCTTCTCATCAAGAGTGATGTACAGATTACTCATTCTCTTGAAGATCCGATATGCTCTGCCCTGTGCACGAGGCTGAATTCTCTTCATGATCGGGCCATTGGAAGCATTGCACTCTGCAATATAGAGATCAGCGGCATTCATACCAAGATTGTTCTCTGCATTTGCAATGGCAGACTTCAGTAACTTCAGGATCACACCCGAAGCATATCTCGGGCTATACTCAAGAATTCCAATTGCTGTCGTAACATCCTTACCTCTGATGGCGTCCATTACGAAGCAGGCCTTCTGAACCGGAATTCTTGCATTCGTGAGCTTTGCATGAGGTCTTGTATCCTTGACCGCATTTCTGGCTCTCTTAACTTGTGTTCTATGTCCGTTAGCCATAGATCTGAACTCCTTTCAATATAGCGCGGGTGCGCGGATTACCTACCCGAGCTGGACTCTTTGTTGTTTCCGTTGTGACCGCGGAAGGTTCTGGTCTGAACAAACTCACCAAGCTTGTGACCAACCATATCCTCAGTGATGTATACCGGGACATGCTTTCTGCCGTCATGAACCGCAATGGTGTGTCCAACGAAGGACGGGAAAATCGTGGAACGGCGAGACCAGGTCTTGATAACCTGCTTGTCGCCGGATGCGTTCATTGCGTCTACCTTCTTCAAAAGGCTTTCATCAGCGAAAGGTCCTTTTTTCAGTGATCTAGCCATTTCGTACCTCCTTATTTAAGTCCCTTTCCGTTTCTTCTTCTCACAATGAGCTTGTCAGAAGACTTCTTCTTGCGAGTCTTGTAACCAAGAGCAGGCTTGCCCCAAGGGGTTACAGGGCCGGGACGTCCGACAGGTGCCTTACCTTCACCACCACCGTGCGGGTGATCGTTCGGGTTCATAACAGAACCGCGGACATGAGGACGAATGCCCATATGACGAATGCGTCCAGCCTTACCATAATGGATCAGGTTGTGATCCGCATTTCCAACAACACCGATGGTAGCGCGGCAAGCCAGCGGAACCATTCTCATCTCACCGGAAGGAAGACGAAGTGTTGCATATCCATTCTCTTTTGCCATCAGCTGAGCAGAAGCGCCGGCTGTTCTGGCCATCTGGCCGCCCTTGCCTGCATAAAGCTCAACGTTGTGTACCAGAGTACCTACCGGAATCTCGGAAAGAGGAAGGCAATTGCCGACGCGGATCTCCGCCTTCGGTCCGTTCATAACCTTCATGCCGTCGGTCAGGCCCTGAGGAGCCAGAATGTAGCTCTTCTCACCGTCTGCATAGCAGATCAGGGCAATATTGGCCGTACGGTTCGGATCGTACTCAATGCCGATAACAGTTGCCGGAACGTCATCCTTGAGTCTCCGGAAATCAACATTTCTGTATTTCTGTCTGTTGCCGCCGCCTCTGTGACGAACAGTGATCTTACCCTGGTTATTTCTTCCGGCATTTTTACGCTTGGAAACGATCAGACTCTTCTCGGGAGTGGTCTTGGTCACTTCTGCGAAATCGGAGCCGGACATGTTACGTCTGGACGGGGTATAAGCGGTATACTTTCTAATTCCCATTTGATAACTCCTTCTTTCTTATTAACTGCACCGCGCCCGAAGCAATGCACGCCTGGGATGGCCTATCTGCTCCGGGACTTTTCCGGATTCCGGATTAAAGTCCGGCGTAAAGCTCAATGTCCTTACTATCCTCTGTCAGGAAAACAACAGCCTTTTTACCCTTTGCTGTCTTTCCAACAGTCATTCCTCTTCTCTTGGTCTTGGCTCTGCAGGTAATGGTGTTAACCTTCGCAACCTTTGTACCCTCGAAAAGCTTCTCTACCGCATCCTTAATCTGAATCTTGTTCGCATCCGGATGTACGTAGAATGTGTACTTCTTCTCAGCAGTAAGGTTCATGCTCTTCTCAGTAAGAACCGGCTTTAAGATGACATCATAATATCCAAGTGCTGCCATTATGCGTACACCTCCTCAATCTTAGCAACCGCATCCTTTGTAAGGATAACAGTCTGTGCATTCATCAGATCGTAAACGTTAATCGTGTTTACAGTAGAGGTCTTTGCATCCGGAACATTGCCGGAAGCGCGGAGAACGTTAGCATCATCTGCTGCAAGAACAACCAGAGACTTGCCGGCTGCCTTCAGATTCTCCATAACCTTTACAAAATTCTTGGTCTTGGGCTCCTCGAAGCTGATCTCATCAACAACAATCAGCTTGCCGCCAGCCAGGCGATCCGACAGAGCAGACTTCAGAGCAGTTCTCTTTTCCTTCTTGTTAAGCTTGAAGGAATAATCACGCGGTACGGGAGCAAAAACAACGCCGCCGTGTCTCCACTGAGGAGAACGGGTTGAACCCTGTCTTGCATGACCGGTTCCCTTCTGTCTCCAAGGCTTTGCTGTGCTGCCGGAAACCTCAGAACGCGTCTTAGCCTTCTGTGTTCCCTGACGGTTGTTAGCCAGCTGCTGAACAACTGCGAGGTGAAGCAGGTTCTCATTAGGCTCAATGCCGAAGATTGCATCGGAAAGTTCGATCTTGCCGACCTCTTTTCCTTCCATATTGAAAACTGATACGTTAGCCATTTTTAAATGGTCCTCCTTTCATCCGGGCAGCTGTTATACTTCTACCTTTGTTGTGTCCTTGATCGTGACCAGACCCTTCTTCGGTCCGGGAACCGCACCCTTTACCAGGATGATGTTCTTCTCAGGATCAACCTTAACAATCTCAAGGTTTCTGACAGTTACCTGAACGCTTCCCACATGGCCAGGCATTACCTTGCCAGGGAATACGCGGCTGGGCGTAGAAGAAGTACCGTTGGAACCTGCGTGACGGTGGAACTTGGAACCATGTCCCATAGGTCCTCTGTGCTGGCCCTTCTGAATTGCTGAACGGAAGCCCTTTCCTTTGCTGATGGCAGTTACATCAATGTGATCGCCTTCCGCAAAGATATCAGCCTTGATCTCAGCGCCAAGTGCATACTCAGCAGCGTTCTCAAGACGGAACTCACGAACGAACTTCTTGCTGGATACACCAGCCTTCTCGAAGTGGCCCTTCTGTGCCTTGTTCACGCCGTGGCGATGAGCAACTTCTACCTTTCCGCTCTTGTCAACATTCTTGGCACGATCAACAGCATCCACATAGCCAACCTGAACTGCTTCGTAGCCATCATTCTCTGCTGTCTTGATCTGCGTTACCACGTTCGGGCCTGCCTCCAGGACCGTAACAGGAACCAGTGTGCCGTCCTCTGCGAAGATCTGAGTCATACCAATCTTCGTTGCAAGAATTGCTTTTTTCATATCCTTTTACCTCTTTCTGCCGCATTGCGGCGTTGTAACACCGGGTTGGTGTTAATCCCTACAGCGGACATCGGCATAGATGGAAGGTGTGACTTCCGTTTCATAAGTGAACATGGTCTGCTGTCTGACCTGCGGTGACCTGAACCGCCGCCCCTTATGTCTGTGCTGCTCTCTTTCTCTCAGTTCACAGGTTCTGTTCAAAAGAGGATGTCATACTAAGTAGAGGTTATCGTCACGCCTGCCGCCGAACTTTCGGCGTGCGTAAAACGGCGCAACCTGCATTTTCATCGGGTTTCCCCGGCCGTCTCTCCGGCTGTCATTGTCGTAGGCTTTTCGAATTACTTTGTCACCATCTTGACGTTGATATAAACGCCAGCAGGCATTTCCAGACGCTGAAGAGCATCCACCGTCTTCTGCGTAGGAGCAATTACATCGATCAGTCTCTTGTGTGTTCTCTGCTCGAACTGCTCACGGCTGTCCTTGTACTTGTGAACAGCACGAAGGATGGTAACCACTTCCTTCTTGGTAGGAAGCGGAACCGGTCCGCTTACCTGAGAGCCGCTCTTCTTCACCGTCTCGATGATCTTACGAGCAGAAGCATCGATGAGTTCATGATCGTATGCCTTTAACGTGATTCTCATTACCTGATTAGCCATAAAAAAAGTCGCCTCCTTATTCGCACTTTTTATGAAGTACGACAAGCGGTGACTGTACACATTCCCGTGCGTGTCCTGTCCTTTTCAAAAGAAAATCAACGGCAAAACCGTTGACAGAACGCTTATCACGTCGTTTCTGCACTGGGCAGACGGTTCTTCGGTACAGTGACTTGTCGTCAGATTCTTGGGCGTGTCCGCCAGGTCGCGCAGACGCCCCAGACATTCGCTCCACGGAGTAACCCAGACCAGTTCCTCTTCTCTCGAACCGAAATCAAAAGAACCTGTGCCTGACAATCTCTCGCTTCATCGCTATCATGTCACAGCGAGACTTATTGTACACGAAGGATGTTTTGAATGCAAGTTTTATTTTCTACTCTTTTTACAAAGTTTTCGTTTTGTTTTTGTGCAAAAATAAACTGCACGTACAGCATCGTATAGTTCACCGTCAGCGGCAGGTCCGGCGGAGTTGTTCCGTCAAAAGACATTCTCCGCCATTGTGTCGCCGGACAGTGCTTAATCCAAGGTAACTATTCCGATTACAGCCGTTTCACCTCATCGTAGCACTGCAGAATTTCCTTCTCCGGTTTCGGCGTAATTAGAGATACCGCCGCATTAACCAGAATCGCCGCCAGAAATGCCGGCAGCAGTTCATAAATTCCCCATATTCCTCCAATCGGACGAATAGCAAACTTCCAGACAAAGACCATAACACCACCAGTCAGCATTCCCGCCACTGCGCCGTATCGATTGGATCGCTTCCAGAAAAGTGCCAGGAGCACCACCGGTCCAAAGGATGCGCCAAATCCCGCCCAGGCAAAGCTTACAATTCCAAAGACAGAACTGTCCGGATTCCACGCAAGAAAAACGCCAATGACAGCAATGACAATCAAACTGATTCTGGACAACAGCAGTGATTGTTCCTTCCTAATATTAATATGGAACGTCTTTAGCAGAATGTCATTACTGATCGACGAGGATGCAGCCAGCAGCTGCGAATCCGCTGTTGACATGGTGCTGGCAAGAATTCCCGACAGTACAATTCCAGCCACCAGCGCCGCCGCAATGCCGTGCCGCGACAGAAGATCCGCAATTCGCACAATGATGGTTTCCGACGCCGATCCGGTCAGCGTTTCAATTTTCCCTTCTCGTGTTATACCAAGGCCAACCATGCCGATCAAAACCGCAACTGCCATAGAAATAACAACCCAAACCGCCGCTACCCGCCGGGAGAGTTTCAGTTTGTCTACCTCTTCAATAGCCATAAAGCGAAGGAGAATGTGCGGCATGCCAAAATAGCCAAGCCCCCATGCCAGTGTCGAGCAGATGGTTAGAGCGCCGTATGGTGTCGCAGCCTTCGTCGTCGGGTCATAAGACTGTGTAAGCGACAGATAACCAGGCAAAGATCTTGCATTGTCAAAAACCGCAGCAACACCTCCAGCCTGCGTAAATCCAAAGATCAATATCGCCGCCAATGCCGCCGACATGATGATACTCTGAATAAAATCCGTCATCGACGCAGCGAGGAACCCACCCATTGCCGTATAGAAAATAATGACAATTGCGCTGATAATCATCGCCGCATGATAGTCCACACCAAAGAGCGAACGAAACAACTTGCCGCAAGCCGCAAATCCAGACGCCGTGTACGGAACAAAGAAGACAATAATCCACACCGCAGCCATGAACGTAAGTATGTGTTTCCGATCCCCCCAGCGGTCGGAAAAGAACTCCGGCAGAGTAATGGATCCGATGTGGCCGGTATAATTACGAAGGCGTTTTGCAACCACAAGCCAGTTCAGATAGGTTCCAACTGCAAGACCAATTACCGTCCAGCCAACGTCCGCTGTACCGGAAAGGTATGCAAGGCCCGGAAGTCCCATCAGCAAATAGCTGGACATATCCGAAGCTTCTGCACTCATTGCCGTTACCAAAGGTCCCAGCTGTCGTCCGCCCAGATAAAAATCCCCCATGGTTTCATTTTTTTCCGAAAGCTTAATGCCAACGCCAACCATCGCGAACAAATACACCGCCATTGTCGCCAGCATAGTAATCTGTGATGCCGTCATAATTCCTCCCTCTATACCGTTTCATGCAACAACACCTTCTGCGCAAGAAGCTGCAGCCCGCTCGCAAAGCTGCCCGCTGCTTCATTGTATACAAGAATACATGTCCATCATTGTACGTGATCCCTTTTCCCTCGTCAATCCTGTGTGGTAGACTAGGAGAATACGTGCAGTAACAGCGTTTCACTACAAACGATGTACTAGTGAACTGTAACGTATCATCAGAATTGTAAAGCGAAATCGGATAATCAGAAACGGAGCATAACCATGTGGCTTGCAGATCAATGGCAGGATTATGAAGTATTGGACACCTCTCACGGAGAGAAGCTGGAACGCTGGGGTGATTTTAAGCTGATTCGCCCGGACCCGCAGGTCATTTGGGACAGTCCGCGCGACAAAGAATGGAAAAATCCTAATGCACATTACCACCGCAGCAAGAGCGGTGGCGGAAGCTGGGAGTTTTTCTCTCTCCCGCAGGAATGGATGATCTCCTATTCCGGTGTCGGAGAGAAGCGCTGTTTCATGTTAAAGCCCTTTAGTTTTAAACACACCGGTCTTTTCCCGGAACAGGCAGTCAACTGGGACTGGTTCACGCCGTTGATCAAAAGCCGTATTGAAAAAGGAGACCCCGTCCGTGTTCTCAACCTATTTGCCTACACCGGCGGAGCAACACTGGCCGCTGCAGCTGCCGGTGCCAGCGTCACACACGTAGATGCGTCAAAGGGAATGGTCACATGGGCCAAGGAGAACGCGCAGCTCTCCGGCCTGGGGGATGCTTCCATCCGCTGGCTCGTGGATGATTGCGTCAAGTTTGTGGAACGTGAAATTCGCCGTGGCAGCCGCTATGATGCCATTATCATGGATCCTCCTTCCTACGGGAGAGGGCCCAAGGGTGAGATCTGGAAAATGGAGGAGAGCATTTATCCGTTCCTTCTTCTGTGTCGGAAGCTGATTTCCGATCAGCCTCTTTTTATACTGCTGAATTCTTATACCACCGGTCTCCAGCCGGCCGTTCTATCCTACATGCTGCACACCGCATTTGCAAATTCATTGGGCGGAACGGTCACTGCCGATGAGGTCGGTCTCCCCGTTTCAAAAAACGAACTCGTCCTTCCTTGCGGTGCGTCCGGTCGATGGACCATCTGATCACACTCATCTATGCACATCGTGTCATAAAGGCAACAGCCGCCTGCAGGCACTCTTTCTCTTCCGAAAGAATGTCCGCAAGCGGCTGTTTTTGTGATTAAAAGGCCGGTTGTCATCGCTCCTGTTTGCACAAAGCACTTGGTACAGCTCTTCTCACTCCGATTCTTCAGCAGTACCACCCTTTGCAAAATCCTCTGCATCCGACCGCAGTGCATCATCAATCAGACGAAGAAGCTCCAGAGCACTCCGAAAATACATCTTTTTATTCTCTTCAGCCCATATCACCTGTCCCTGCCAGGTTGCATTCTGTCGATACTTCACCTGCACAATAAATGTTCCTTCTTCCCCTTTTTTATTCTCCAGATTGCTCATGATTTCCTCTCTCACAGGTCGTTTTCCATAATCAATCGAAATCACCTCTTGTTTGCGGAATGAGCGCTGCATCGTTGACCGCTGCGGAAAATCCAAGCGATCCAGGTAGAATTCCACGCAGCGCAGTGCATCCAGCATCCCCCGAAACCGCACCGGTTCCTCATGGTACTGATCATAGACCCTTCCGTTGTAGTCTTCATCGCCCCGTTCATCGATGCAAAGCGCAATCAGATTCGGCGCAAACATGCCCATCGTCCTTTTGTCCATCTTGTTTCCACTCGTTATTCGTCATGCGTTAGACTTCCGGCATGATCTGCGTAAGATCCGCCAACGAAACATTGCTGTAGCGAGCCTCCGCGCGCGTCGCCACCTTACTGCGCAGTTCTTTGTCAATGCGCCTCGCCACCACATCGCAGCCTTCTTTGCTGCTACCAACCAAAAGCACCAGGTATTGCGAAGAACTGTATTTGGTAAAAATATCTCCGCGTCGCAGACTCCTTGCGATGCATCCGCGGAACGTCTCTGAATGCTCATCGAGCTTGTCCTTGTTCCGGATGGGCTTGCCTGCATAATCAACCAGCGTGCACAGCAGCAAAAACACCGAATTCCCCATCCGCTCCATGTTGCGTTCCAGAATGTGATAGGTATCGATGAAACTGGGATAGTTGCAATAATACGCTCCGCTCACAGGATCCTCCTGCAGTGAGGTCTGAATTTCCTGGATATGCCCTGCCGGCGAGGTGATTTTCTGAGACATTTTCCGGTAGCTTTCCAGAAGCTTTTCCGACGGCGGAATCCCCATCTCATCCGCATAGCGGTTCACCGTTTTGTCGTACAGCAAAAGAGCCTCTGTATAACTCCCCTTCCCAATCAATGCCTCAATCTGATCCGCCTGCCAGTCATTATCCGGATAGAGCTGCGCCGCTTTCTCGTAGATCAGATACATTTCATCAAAATTCTTCCGGTTTTTAGCCTGTTCTCCAAGATACCGCACCGCCTCCGAAAATGCACCGGCAAGCTTCACCGATTCCGTAATCACAAAAGGAATCGTCTCCTCCTCCGGAAGAAGCTGACCACGATACAAAGAAAGCGCATGCAAATACGCTTTCTCTTTCTCCGAATCATCCTCCGCTTCTCTGGCCTTTTGAATGCTCTCATAAAACTCATGCACATCGACATGCAATAAAATTCCCGGATCCGGAAAATACAGTCTGCCAATCTTCGTGATGAAGTCTCTGCGAGGCAATCCCGTCGCTACCATCTGCTTGCGCATCTGAAACAAGAGGTTGTTGAAGCTATTGTTGGGATTTGACAGTTCGTCATCGCCATACAAAGCTTCTACAATCTGCTGTTTGGAGACTCCCTTGTCCATATTAAGCCAGACAATCTGCAAAAGCTGTATGAATTTTGCTGCCGAATTGCGGCCGAGCACAATCTTCTTCCCATCGCAGGTAATCGAAAAAGCGCCCAGCATCTGAACCGACATTTTCATCATATTCTCTGTCACAGCCTCGTCCTCTTTCTAATGTTATCTGATAATGTCACGTTTATTATATACGACAAAGAGATTCGTGTCATGGTATTTCATATTAATAAACAGTTATATCCATTCAGCATAAGTAACAATTCACTTGCCAGACAAGCGAACTGCCGCTTCAGTGCCTGCGATTTCCAAATGCTGCAGGCACTGCTTTCACAAGAACATGTTCTGCCGCAAGACATAGTAGAATAACAACCACTGCACTGGAAATATCTACTGCAACCAAACCCACAAGTGCCAAGTTCAATCCCCCATCGCCATATCCAAATATGTCCGCAAGGTTTACACCCATCCTGGACAAAAGGATCCGCTCTGCCATAATAACAAACTTGTGCATCACAAGGATCGCCATCGTTCGCTGTCCCATATACACCAGCAGTCTTCCAAGTTTGGTATCCGTATCAACAGTTATTGCTCTTGCAAATGCAATTACCGCTGTAATACCCAGTACCGACTCCGGATAAAAGAGCCACGGATCCGTAAATCGGTCCGCTCGAAAATCAGCATCCTCTACACCAAGCAATAACATCCAAAGGCACATTACACACACACTCGCCAAAGCATACCTCCGCACGCATTGTTTTCGATCCGGCAGCATCTTGTGGACGGATATCCGTAAGCGAAGGAAGCGTCCCATCCCTAAAAAAGGAAAGACGCAAAACGCCGTTTCCAGTTCCCACGGAAGGCACAGCTGTATCCCGTGTAAATTAGAATATAAAAACCATCCTGTAGATCCCAGACAAACAGCAGCAATTAGGATATAGGCAGGTTTCTTTTTGGTGGTGTAATTCGAAATGGAGCGAAGAAGGAAATACCAGAGTAATTCCGTAACCGCCAGACACGTCAAAAACCATAACGGGCGATTCCACTCCATATACCCGCTCCCGGAATTGCCATACAACATCCCGATTAGGTTACCGATAAGCGAAAAATGGTTACGGTCCGATCCCAACACACGGGCAGTAGCGACACCGAATATTTGATACATCACAATACTGACCAAGGACCAGAAAAAATACGGCAGCACAATTCCGCAAAGAAGGCTAGCCATAAAGGCCCGGAACGGACGCCGGTCAAAGTAAAGGAAGTTACCTTCTTTCCAACAGAAGGTCATTCCGGAGAGAATGAAGAACACAGCAACTCCCGTAAACATTGAGATATGCAAAAGAATCCGGTCAGCCCCACTTTTATCCGCGCAGTGTCCGCACACAATAAAAAAAATTGCAATGCCTTTTGACGCATCAATCCATCGAATTCGTTTTGGAGAAGATTTCATGACAGTATTCCTAAATGCCCGACTTTCTGATCTTCGCTTATTACACATTTATTTTACTCTTTTCTGTCATGGGCATTTCCTGAATTTCTACATTACACAAAAAGACAGCCGCCTGCAAGCAAGCTTGCAGCGGCTGTCCTTCATGCACTGTACGTGCAGAATTCATTGTGCCTGTACAGACTTATTCAACGATGGAGACAACACGTCCGGATCCAACGGTACGGCCACCCTCACGAATAGCGAAGGTAAGTCCCTCTTCCATTGCTACCGGGTGAATCAGCTCGATGCTCATCTCAACGTGATCGCCAGGCATGCACATCTCAGTTCCTTCCGGAAGGGAGATAACGCCGGTAACGTCAGTTGTTCTGAAATAGAACTGAGGACGATAGTTGTTGAAGAAAGGAGTATGACGGCCACCCTCGTCCTTGGTCAGAACGTAAACCTGAGCGGTGAACTTCTTGTGGCAGGTTACGGTGCCAGGCTTAGCAACAACCTGTCCTCTCTCGATTGCAGTACGATCGATACCACGAAGCAGAACGCCGATGTTGTCACCAGCCTCAGCATAGTCCATGGTCTTACGGAACATCTCGATACCAGTTGCAACAGAGGTCTGAGTCTCTTCCTTGATACCAACGATTTCAACAGGATCGTTGAGCTTGAGCATACCACGCTCTACACGGCCGGTAGCAACGGTACCACGACCGGAGATGGTGAATACGTCCTCGATAGGCATAAGGAACGGCTTGTCGTTATCACGAACCGGATCCGGGATATAGGTATCAACGGTATCCATAAGCTCCATGATCTTGTCGCCCCACTCACCCTTCGGGTCCTCAAGAGCCTTCAGAGCAGAACCCTGAATGATCGGAGTGTCATCTCCAGGGAAGCCATACTGGTCAAGCAGCTCACGAATGTCCATCTCGGTCAGCTCGATCAGCTCCGGATCATCCATCATGTCGCACTTGTTCAGGAAAACAACGATCTTCGGAACGCCTACCTGCTTAGCAAGCAGAACGTGCTCACGAGTCTGCGCCATAACACCATCGGTAGCAGCAACTACAAGGATAGCGCCATCCATCTGTGCAGCACCGGTGATCATGTTCTTTACATAGTCAGCGTGCCCAGGGCAGTCAACGTGTGCATAGTGTCTCTTCTCAGTCTCATACTCGATGTGAGCAGAGTTAATGGTGATACCACGCTCTCTCTCTTCCGGAGCAGAGTCGATCTGATCAAACGGAACTGCAGGATCAACGCCAAGTCTCTCAGCAAGAACAGCGGTGATAGCAGCCGTCAGAGTGGTCTTACCATGGTCAACGTGACCGATTGTGCCGACGTTTACGTGCGGCTTTGTTTTGTCAAAATGTGCCTTTGCCATTTCTTATTTCCTCCTTGGAAAATAATCATGATGTGTTCGCCAGTGACCTTAGACATTCACTGCCGATTTTCGGTCACTGATGAACATTATAACCAATGCAAATATCTAACGCAAGAAGTATTCGGCTTATGCCTTATCCTTGTTTGCCTCGTTCAGCACCTTCTCCGCGATGTTCTTCGGTACGGGTTCGTACTTCTCAAAGAACATGGAATAGTTGCCGCGGCCCTGCGTCATGGAGCGAAGATCGGTTGCATAGCCGAACATCTGTGCCAGCGGAACAAAGCCGTTTACCTGCTTACCGCCGCCGATGTCCTCCATACCGGTAACACGTCCGCGTCTGGAGTTGATATCTCCGATTACGTCGCCCATGTACTCTTCCGGCATGGTAACCTCAACCTTCATGACAGGCTCCAGAAGAACAGGTTCAGACTTCTTCATGGCTTCCTTGAAGCACATGGAACCCGCAATATGGAATGCCATTTCAGAGGAGTCGACTTCATGGTAGGATCCGTCGTAAACCGTAGCATGTACGCCTACAACCGGGAATCCGCCAAGGTTTCCTGCCTTCATAGCCTCTTCGATACCATCGCCGACAGCCGGGATGTACTCCTTCGGAATGTTACCGCCGACAACTGCGTTGTCGAACTTGTAAACTTCCTCGCCGTTGGGATCCATAGGCTCAAACTTAACCTTACAATGTCCGTACTGACCACGTCCGCCGGACTGCTTGGCATACTTGTATTCCTGATCCACAGCCTTTGTAAAGGACTCCTTGTATGCTACCTGAGGAGCACCTACATTCGCCTCTACGTGGAACTCGCGAAGCAGACGATCAACAATGATCTCCAGATGAAGCTCACCCATACCTGCGATGATGGTCTGACCAGTCTCGGTATTGGTATGTGCCTGGAAGGTCGGATCCTCTTCGGAAAGCTTCTGAAGAGCATCAGTGAGCTTGTCCTGACCAGCTTTGGTCTTGGGCTCAATAGCCAGCTCGATAACCGGATCCGGGAACTCCATGGACTCCAGGATAACCGGTGCATTCTCAGCGCAGAGGGTATCACCGGTTGTGGTAACCTTCAGACCTACTGCTGCAGCGATATCGCCGGAGTAAACCTCGTCCAGCTCCGATCTCTTATTGGCGTGCATCTGAAGAATACGGCCAACGCGTTCTTTCTTATCCTTGGTGGAGTTCAGAACGTAGGAGCCGGACTTGCAGGTACCGGAGTACACACGCATGAATGCAAGCTTACCAACGAACGGATCCGAAATGATCTTGAATGCCAGAGCAGAGAAAGGCTCATCATCCGAAGAGTGTCTCTCGATCTCATTGCCGTCAAGGTCCGTTCCCTTAATAGCCGGGATATCCAGCGGAGAGGGCATGAACTCAATGACAGCATCCAGGCATTTCTGAACGCCCTTGTTCTTGTAAGCAGATCCGCAGCAAACCGGAACTGCCTGACAGGTGCAGGTTGCCTTACGAAGAACCTTTTTCAGTGCATCCTGAGACGGCTCCTCGCCCTCCAGATACTGTTCCATCAGATCATCATCCAGAGAGCAGATCTGCTCGATCAGCTGATCGTGGTACATCTGCGCCTCATCCTGCATATCCTCCGGGATGGTTGTGATCTCGATGTCGGTTCCATCATCGTTCTTGTACAGATAAGCTTCCATCTCGAACAGATCGATGAGTCCGATGTAGGAATCTTCCTTACCAATCGGAATGTTGATCATCACCGGGTTCTTGCCCAGTCTGTTCTTGATCTGATCAACGCAGGCATAATAGTCTGCGCCGATGACATCCATCTTATTAACGAATGCCATACGCGGTACGTTGTAGGTATCAGCCTGGCGCCATACGTTCTCAGACTGAGGCTCAACGCCGCCCTTTGCAGAGAATACACCGATTGCACCGTCCAGAACACGAAGAGAACGCTCAACCTCTACAGTGAAGTCTACGTGTCCGGGAGTGTCAATGATGTTGATGCGGTGCTCAAGAGCGCCCGCCTTCTTCTTGTGGTGATCCTCTTCCGTCCAATGGCAGGTTGTTGCCGCGGACGTGATAGTGATACCACGCTCCTGTTCCTGCTCCATGTAGTCCATGGTCGCAGTACCATCGTGGGTCTCACCAATCTTATAGTTAACACCGGTATAAAACAGGATACGCTCAGTCAGAGTCGTCTTACCTGCATCGATATGAGCCATGATACCGATGTTCCTGGTTCTCTCCAGGGGATACTGTCTCTTTTCTGCCACAGGTTTTTCCTCCTAGCAAACCCCGCATGCCCCGTCATGAGGCAATTCGACTTCCAACGAAATCGCTGCGGGAATCGATGCTCTGCAGATTCTCTCTACGATCAGAATTTGTAGTGAGAGAATGCTCTGTTCGCATCTGCCATCTTGTGCATGTCTTCCTTACGCTTTACGGAAGCGCCCGTGTTGTTGTACGCATCAAGGATCTCGCCTGCAAGCTTGTCCTCCATGTTCTTCTCACCTCTCTTGCGGGAGAACATAGTGATCCAACGCAGAGCCAGAGCCTGTCTACGCTCAGGTCTTACCTCGATCGGTACCTGATAGGTAGCACCGCCGATACGTCTAGCCTTAACTTCGAGAGCCGGCATAACGTTGTTCATTGCACCCTCGAAAACCTCAAGTGCAGGCTTGCCAGCCTTCTCTTCTACCTTTGCAAAAGCTCCGTATACAATCTTCTGGGCAACGCCCTTCTTGCCATCCAGCATGATGCTGTTCACAAGTTTGGTCACGACCTTGCTGTTGTATAAGGGGTCTGCTAATACATCTCTCTTCTGTACATGTCCTTTACGCGGCATGATACTTCCCTCCTTATCAATTGTGTCAGGCAGTAAAATCCAGTAGATTTTCTACCGCCTTCCAGTGGATAAATCATCGGTACTCACTAATTTGATGTGTCCATGCTGGCGATCCAATTCCAGTCAGCCGTCCGGTCCACGCCTCCTTGTTTCCAAAGATACGCAGAGGACCGCGAAGGATTTCCGTACAGAAATCTATCGAAACCAGATTCCAACATTCCCATACACTTAGAAAGTATTATTTTGCAGCTTTCGGTCTCTTTGCACCATACTTGGAGCGAGCCTGCTTGCGGTTTGCAACTCCGGCAGTATCGAGAGTACCACGAATAATGTGGTATCTGGTACCGGGAAGATCCTTAACACGTCCGCCACGAATCATGACAACGGAGTGCTCCTGGAGATTGTGTCCCTCGCCCGGAATATAGGAAGTGACTTCCATTCCGTTGGAAAGACGTACTCTGGCGATCTTACGAAGCGCGGAATTCGGCTTCTTCGGTGTTGCGGTCTTAACTGCAGTGCATACTCCTCTCTTCTGGGGAGCAGGCTGTGCGATCTGCTTCTTCTTGAGTGAGTTGAAGCCTACCTGCAGTGCGGGTGCCTTTGATTTCTTTGTAGAAACCTCACGTCCCTTTCTTACCAGCTGGTTAAATGTCGGCATTCTGATTACCTCCTTGTTAGATTTATTCCATCTGTTAACCCAGACAGAACAGCTACGTTGCTCCTTGCCGTCTCCTCTGATCTAAAAACAGCAAAAGAGCGATGTGCATTTACGCACATCGCTCTAAGTTTACGCATCCCATTTTGAATTGTCAACGGAATTCTTGTAAAAACTACTCCTCAGTACCCAGAACAAGGTCATTTTCCGGGAGAACCAGCTCATCCGAAACTTCCGACACTTCTGCCGCTTCCGTCAGATCCATTGCATCGGTCAGTTCCGAATTCTCCGAAACAATCGTCTCCTCCGGAAGAACCTCTTCCGACTCATCCGATCCCAAAATGTCCTGTTCCAGAAGCGCTGTCTGCGCAGCCAAACGCTCGTCCGTATTCAGCTTCGTGTAGCGATACCGCTTCATGCCGGTACCTGCAGGGATCAGCTTACCGATGATAACGTTTTCCTTCAAACCGATCAGCGGATCCACCTTGCCGCGGATCGCCGCATCCGTAAGAACTCTGGTGGTCTCCTGGAAGGAAGCCGCCGACAGGAAGGAATCCGTTGCAAGAGCAGACTTGGTAATACCAAGAATAATTCTCTCTCCGGTAGCCTGCTCCTTGCCCTCCTGCTCCATCTCCTCGTTTGCATCATCAAAGTCAAGGAAATCAATCAGACTTCCGGGAAGGAATGCGGTATCTCCGGGTTCTTCGATGCGGATCTTCTTGAGCATCTGACGAACAATCACCTCAATGTGCTTATCGCAGATATCAACGCCCTGAAGACGATATACTCTCTGAACCTCGCGAAGCAGATAGTCCTGTACAGCCCGAACACCCTTGATCTTCAGAAGATCGTGGGGATTTACCGAGCCTTCTGTCAGCTCATCACCGGCTTCAACCACCTGATCATCCTGTACCTTGATACGGAAGCCGTAAGGAATTGCATATTCCTTCGCCTCGCCGCTCTCCTCGTTGGTAACAACAACCGAACGCTGTTTCTTGCTGTCCTTCACCTCAACCTTGCCGTTGATGTCTGTAATAATGGCAAGACCCTTCGGCTTCCGGGCCTCAAAAAGCTCCTCAACACGGGGAAGACCCTGTGTGATATCCGCACCGGCGACACCACCGGTATGGAAGGTTCTCATGGTCAGCTGTGTACCAGGCTCACCGATCGACTGTGCTGCAATAATACCGACTGCCTCACCGACCTGAACCATTTCACCGGTTGCCATGTTGGCGCCATAGCACTTTGCGCAAATACCAAGGTGGCTGCGGCAGGTCAGAATCGTGCGGATCTTAATACCATCCTTCACCGGATCAATCGGATCACCGTTCTTGCTAACGCCATGCTTCATAATGGCCTCGGCACGGCTGGGCGTGATCATGTGATTTTTCTTAACCAGAACATTACCGTCTGCATCCTTGATATCCTCACAGGATACACGGCCGGTAATACGGTCCTTCAAGCCCTCGATGTTCTCCTTGCCGTCCATGAAGGCCTTCACCTCCATGCCCGGGATGACATCCTTTCCTTCCGAGCAATCGATCTCACGAATGATCAGCTCCTGCGAAACGTCAACCATTCGACGTGTCAGATAACCGGAGTCTGCCGTACGAAGTGCGATATCCGACAGTCCCTTCCGGGCGCCGTGTGCCGACATGAAGTACTCCAGTACGTCCAGACCTTCGCGGAAATTGGACTTGATGGGCAGCTCGATGGTACGTCCGGTCGTATCCGCCATCAGTCCGCGCATGCCGGCCAGCTGCTTGATCTGCTGGTTGGAACCGCGGGCACCGGAATCCGCCATCATGTAAATGTTATTGTAGTTATCCAGCGACTGAAGCAGGGCATCCGTCAGGCGGTTATCGATCTTTGTCCAGGTCTCAACCACTGCGCGATAACGCTCTTCTTCGGTCAGAAGTCCGCGGCGATAGTTCTTGGAAATCTGGTCAACCGTCTTCTGTGCTTCCTCCAGAAGTTCCTTCTTTTCCTTCGGGACAGTGATATCCGCGATAGAAATGGTAAGGCATGCAATGGTGGACCACTTGTAGCCCATTGCCTTGATCAGGTCCAGAACCTCAGCGCACTTGAATGTTCCGTGCTTGTCGATGATCTTCTGAAGGATCTTTTTCAAGTCCTTCTTCTTGACCATAAAATCAACCTCCGGAAGGAGGAAGTTCTCCGGCTTTGTGCGATCCACAAAGCCAAGATCTTGCGGGAGAATCTCATTGAACATCAGACGGCCAAGGGTTGTCTTCACCGTTCCGCTTACCACATTTCCATCCGCATCCGTCTTGGAAACGCGAACGTTAATGATGGAGTGCAGTGTGATGTAATGGTTCTCATAGGCAAGGATCGCCTCGTTCATCGAAGAGAAGCTCATGCCCTCGCCGATGTCTCCGGGTCTCTCCTGTGTAATGTAGTAGATACCCAGAATCATATCCTGTGAAGGAACTGCCACCGGGCCTCCGTCCGAGGGCTTTAAGAGGTTATTCGGAGAGAGCAGAAGGAACCGGCACTCCGCCTGTGCCTCAACAGAAAGCGGCAGGTGAATAGCCATCTGGTCACCGTCGAAGTCCGCATTGAATGCCGTGCAGACCAGAGGATGAAGCTTAATTGCCTTACCCTCGACAAGGATCGGCTCGAAGGCCTGAATACCCAGGCGGTGCAGTGTAGGCGCACGGTTCAGCATAACCGGATGTGCCTTGATCACATCCTCGAGGATATCCCAAACCTGCGGATTTACACGTTCCACGAGTTTCTTTGCATTCTTGATGTTCTGCGAAATGCCGCGCTTTTCCAGCTCCTTCATAACGAAAGGCTTGAACAGCTCCAACGCCATTTCCTTCGGCACGCCGCACTGGTAAATCTTCATTTCCGGTCCGACAACGATAACGGAACGGCCGGAATAGTCAACACGCTTTCCCAGAAGGTTCTGGCGGAAACGTCCGCTCTTACCCTTGAGCATATCGGACAGCGATTTCAGAGCACGATTTCCGGGGCCTGTTACGGCGCGGCCGCGTCTTCCGTTGTCAATCAGCGCATCCACCGCTTCCTGCAGCATTCTCTTCTCATTGCGAACAATGATATCCGGAGCCCCCAGCTCAAGAAGTCTCTTCAGACGGTTGTTGCGGTTGATAATCCGGCGATACAGATCATTCAGATCCGATGTCGCAAATCGTCCACCGTCCAGCTGAACCATAGGACGAAGATCCGGAGGAATGACCGGAATGCAGTCCAGAACCATCCAGGACGGCTGATTGCCGCTCTCGCGGAAGGACTCCACAACCTCCAGACGCTTAATGACGCGAGCTCTCTTCTGTCCGGTCGCCTCTTTCATCTGCTCCGACAGATCCTCATACTCCTGCTCAATATCCACAGCCATCAGGAGTTCCTTGATTGCCTCGGCACCCATTCCGGCGCGGAACTTTCCGCCCCACTGCTCCTTGGCATCCTGATATTCACGCTCGGTCAGAACCTGCTTGTATTCAAGATCTGTTGTTCCCTTGTCCAGAACAATATAATTGGCAAAATAAAGAACCTTCTCCAGCACCTTCGGGCTCATATCCAGAATCAATCCCATCCGGGACGGAATACCCTTAAAGTACCAGATATGAGAAACCGGCGCCGCCAGCTCGATGTGGCCCATTCTCTCACGGCGTACGGAGGACTTGGTAACCTCAACGCCGCAGCGGTCGCAGACCACGCCTTTGTAACGAATCTTCTTATACTTGCCGCACTTGCATTCCCAGTCCTTTGTCGGTCCGAAAATCTTCTCGCAGAAAAGGCCATCCTTTTCCGGCTTCAGTGTTCTGTAATTGATGGTCTCCGGCTTTGTCACCTCGCCATAGGACCATTCCCGGATGCGTTCCGGAGAGGCAAGGCGGATCCGCATTGCATCAAACGTTACAGGCTGATAATTCTGCTGTTTCGTAGTAGGCATCTATCATCACTCCTCTGCATCACTGAAATCATCGTCATCAGCATCATTCAGGTCCGCCATCTCAGCGTCCTCTTCCGGCTCAGCTTCCTGAAGCTCTCCCTCTGCATTAAACTCCTGCAAAGACATGCCTCCCTTTGCCAGAGAATCCCGATCCGTATCGCCGGAATCCTTAAAGTTGTTGGCCATTGCAAACTTGTAAATCGAGGATTCACCGTAGTCAATGTCTTCCTTGATTTCCGCCTCGGTTCCATCTTCCTGAAGAACCTGTACATCCAGACCAAGAGCCTGCAGCTCCTTCAAAAGAACCTTGAAGGACTCCGGAATTCCTGCCTCCGGAATGTTCTCACCCTTGATGATTGCCTCGTACGTCTTCACACGTCCAACCACATCATCCGACTTCACTGTCAGGATTTCCTGCAGGGTGTATGCTGCGCCGTAAGCCTCCAGGGCCCATACTTCCATTTCTCCGAAACGCTGTCCGCCGAACTGTGCCTTACCGCCGAGAGGCTGCTGCGTAACAAGGGAGTAAGGACCGGTGGAACGTGCGTGAATCTTATCATCTACCAGGTGGTGCAGCTTCATATAATGCATGAAGCCGATGGATGTCGGGTTGTCAAACTTCTCACCGGTACGTCCGTCGCGCAGCTGTACCTTTCCGTCCGGAGTAATCGGCACGCCCTTCCACTCTTCCCGGTGATCCAGGTGGTCGTGGAGATACTGCAGCACTTCCGGCTCCAGCTGATCTTTATATTCCGCTTCAAACTCTTCCCAGCTGCAGTTGACATACTTGTTCGCCATCTCCAGCTGTCTGGTGATGTCATCGTGGGTCGCACCGTCAAAGTTCGGTGTTGTCACGTTGAAGCCAAGAACCTTCGATGCCAACGACAAATGCAGCTCCAGCACCTGTCCGATGTTCATTCGGGACGGCACGCCAAGCGGATTCAGAACGATATCCAAAGGACGTCCATTCGGCAGATACGGCATATCCTCAACCGGAAGAATACGGGAAACGACACCCTTATTTCCGTGACGGCCTGCCATCTTATCACCAACCGAGATCTTTCTCTTCTGTGCGATGTAAATGCGGACTGCCTTATTAACGCCCGGTGCCAGCTCATCGCCGTTTTCTCTTGTGAATACCTTAGTGTCCACAATGATGCCGTATTCACCATGCGGCACCTTCAGAGATGTATCGCGAACCTCTCTTGCCTTCTCACCGAAAATAGCACGAAGGAGTCTTTCTTCTGCCGTCAGCTCTGTTTCACCCTTCGGCGTAACCTTGCCAACCAGGATATCTCCGGCACGAACCTCCGCACCGACACGGATCACACCATCGTCATCCAGATCCTTCAGTGCCTCCTCGCCGACGCCCGGAACATCTCTTGTAATCTCTTCCGGTCCCAGCTTGGTATCGCGGGCCTCTGCCTCGTACTCCTCAATATGAATGGAGGTATATACGTCATCTTTTACCAGTCTTTCTGACAAAAGAACAGCATCCTCGTAGTTGTAACCTTCCCAGCACATGAAGCCGATCAGCGGATTCTTGCCCAGTGCCAGCACACCGTTCTGAGTGGACGCGCCATCTGCCAGAATTGCTCCTGCCTCAAAGTGATCGCCGGTGTTCACAACAGGTCTTTGGTTGTAGCAGTTCGACTGGTTGGAGCGAAGGTACTTGATCAGCTCAATATCCTCTGTCGTGTCATCTTCATAACGAACAGAGATTCTGGTCGCATCCACAAAGGTTACGACGCCGGCCTTCTCTGCAATCACGCAGACACCGGAGTCACGGGCAGCCTTCTCTTCCATGCCGGTTCCCACAACCGGGGCCTCGGTTGTAATCAGCGGCACGCCCTGACGCTGCATGTTAGAACCCATCAGTGCGCGGTTTGCGTCATCGTTCTGAAGGAACGGAACCAGTGACGTAGCAACAGAGAATACCATCCGCGGAGACACGTCCATGTACTGGAACGCCGTTCTGGGATAGGAGGATGTCTCTGTACGGAAACGTCCGGATGCATACGTATCTACGATGTATCCATCCTCATCCAGCACGGTGCTCGCCTGTGCTACATGGTAGTTATCCTCTTCATCCGCCGTCATATAAACCACTTCGTTGGTAACGCGCGGTCCCTTCGGATCATCCTGATCGATCTTGCGGTACGGAGCTTCCACAAAGCCGTACTGATTGATCTTTGCATAAGATGCCAGGGAGTTGATCAGACCGATGTTCGGTCCCTCAGGCGTCTCAATCGGGCACATCCGTCCGTAGTGCGTATAGTGTACGTCGCGGACCTCGAATCCTGCACGATCTCTGGACAAACCGCCAGGTCCCAATGCAGACAGACGTCTCTTGTGAGTGATCTCCGAAAGCGGGTTGTTCTGGTCCATGAACTGCGACAACTGGGAGGAACCAAAGAATTCCTTCACGGCAGCCTGCACCGGCTTAATGTTAATCAGTGCCTGAGGAGAAACCTCCTCCGATGCATCGTGCGTCGTCATTCTCTCGCGAACCACACGCTCCAGTCTTGACAAACCGATGCGGTACTGGTTCTGCAGAAGCTCTCCGACGCTGCGGATACGGCGATTTCCCAGGTGGTCAATGTCGTCATCGGTTCCGATGCCGTACTCCAGATGCATGTTGTAGTTAATGGAGGCCAGAATATCCTCTTTGGTGATGTGCTTGGGAATCAGCTCCCGAACACTTCTGCGCAGCGCCTCCGCCAGTGCCTCCGGATCCTCGTTATCCTGATACTCCAGAAGAATGTCGCGAAGAGCCGGATAATAAACATCCTCCGTAATGCCCAGTTCAGCCGGATCGCAGTCCACAAAGTGTGTGATGTCCACCATCAGGTTGGAGAGCACCTTCACGCGGTCTCTGGTCTCTGTGCGGATCCATACGTACGGAATTGCTGCATTCTGAATCTCGTCCGCCATTTCGCGTGTCACGGTGTCCCCGGCGCTTCCGAGAACATCGCCGTTTGCCTCGTCAACCACATCCTCTGCCAGAACATGTCCGGTAATGCGGTTGCGCAGCGCCAGCTTCTTATTGAACTTATAACGTCCGACCTTTGCCAGATCATAGCGTCTCGGATCGAAGAACATGGCGTTGATCAGGCTGTCTGCGCTTTCCACAGAAAGCGGTTCGCCGGGACGAATCTTTTTATACAGCTCAAGAAGACCTTCCTCATAGGAATGAGCAGGGTCCTTTGTAAAGCTGCCCTGGAGCTTGGGCTCGTCACCGAACATCTCCAGAATTTCCTCATCGGTTCCCACGCCAAGCGCACGGATCAGCACCGTAACCGGCACCTTTCTCGTACGGTCTACGCGGACATAGAAAATGTCATTGGAGTCCGTCTCGTACTCCAGCCATGCACCGCGGTTGGGGATTACCGTGCAGGTATACAGCTCCTTGCCGTATTTGTCCTTATCAATTCCGTAATAAATACCGGGAGAACGAACCAGCTGTGATACGATAACACGTTCTGCACCGTTGATCACAAAGGTTCCGGTCTTGGTCATAAGAGGCAGATCTCCCATGAAGATCTCCTGCTCCTTAACCTCCTTCTTGTTCTCCTTGTCATATAAACGCACCTTGGCACGCAGCGGTGCGGCATAGGTTGCGTCTCTTTCCTTACATTTGGCGATGTTATACTTGATCTCATCCTCGCAGAGTCTGTAGCTCACGAAGGAGAGAGAAAGATGCCCGCTGTAGTCTTCAATCGGGGAGATGTCGTCAAATACCTCCTGAAGACCCTGATCCAGAAACCACTGGTAGGATGCCTTCTGCACCTCAATGAGGTTCGGCATCTCCAGGACTTCCTTCTGGCGGGAATAGCTCATGCGAATGCTCTTGCCGCTGCCGACGGGATGAAGCCTGATCTTGTTGCTCATTCATTTACCTCGTTCTGTCCGAAAACCGAAAGTCACGTAGGAGGTGCAGCGTCATGCAATAGAATGGAAAATAACTGCAGGCGGTCCGAGCCTTTGTGATATCACGGCATTCGTTTGCTGTGTGTACAGGTACCACCATATTGTGCCTTATCCCGCTTTCTCTTCCGGAACTTAATCCTTAAGGAGAGCAAAGGTGGGCATAATCGCAGAACATAGCGCATATATGATACGCTAGTGCAGCGCAAGCGTCAAGAGCCGATTTGCCGGCCGAACCTGACGTCTGTATAGCAACGGCACAGCGAACGGGAATGGGGTGGTGCTCATGTTTTCCTCGCAGGGATTCTCTACGAAGCTCGCTTCTTCACCAAACGCCCGATTCGCGCAAAACTCGTCCGTCCGTGGGTCTTCCTCCGGAAGGCCCACGTCTTGGACTCAAACAGGTTGCGCTCGGTCGGGCCGGTGAAGTCGCTCTCTTCATGAGAATCCAACTGCTCGTCACAAAATCGCACCACCCATTCCCATTCGCTGTGCCTGATACCACTCAGATCTTCTCTTCAAGCTTGCGCACGACCTGTG
>CAVKRN010000006.1:70685-71349 GCA_963658695.1 bacterium | reverse complement strand
ATTCATGGATTTTCTGATCTCCAAGGGAGTGGCCTTCACCTGGTATTTCCACTTCATGCCGGTCGGAATGGATGCGACGATGGATCTGGTGCCGACGCCGGAACAGCGGGAGTATATGTACCACCGTGTCCGCGAGATCCGCGGTTATGAGGGCGGCAAGCCAATCTTCGCCATGGACTTCCAGAACGACGGCGAGTGGGTGAACGGCTGCATTGCAGGCGGCAAGAATTATTGCCATATCAATCCGAACGGGGATGTGGAGCCCTGCGTCTTCATTCACTACTCCGGTGCGAACATTCATGAGAAGAGTCTTCTGGAATGTCTGCAGCAGCCGCTCTTCAGGCTCTACCAGCAGAATCAGCCCTTCAACAGAAATCTGCTGCGGCCCTGTCCCTTCCTGGAGAATCCGGAGAAGCTGCAGGAGATGGTCAAAGAGGCCGGTGCAAAGAGCACCGATCTGACAGAGCCGGAAACGGTCGGGCATCTCTGCGGCAAGTGCGAGAATTATGCAAAGGAATGGGCACCCGTTGCGGACAGGCTCTGGGACTCCACGCATCCGCAGTAACCGGTAGCGGGATGGGACGCTGCGCGGCGCAGCAGGAAGGCGCGCGGAACCGTAATTTGCACGGCAAAAGGGTATATCGTTCGCAGATTAGTCTTATAA
>CAVKRN010000006.1:0-70675 GCA_963658695.1 bacterium | reverse complement strand
GGAATGGGCACCCGTTGCGGACAGGCTCTGGGACTCCACGCATCCGCAGTAACCAGTCTTATAACGCAGCACCGGATCCCGAAAGGGATCCGGTGCTGCGTCTGGTACATCGATTTTTAATCAGATATTCTTCTTTCGTTATACTGTCAAACTCTACGGTGTGCTTGGAAAAATATTTATCGAGTAGCTCTTCTCCGTGTCAACTCGTATGACACGAGCGTATTTTTATGCTCTGTACGTGACATTTATGCTACCCTCAGATCACAAAAAACCTGTAAAATCAAGTTTTCTTGACTTTACAGGCTATTCTCTGTAACTGGGCTAGTTGGATTCGAACCAACGAAATGACGGAGTCAGAGTCCGTTGCCTTACCGCTTGGCTATAGCCCATTATTCACAATCCACAGCCGCATCTCACAAGCATTTATCGCTTCCTGCTGACTGCTACGGTTAGTTATCTTACCAGATGACTCTGTGGATTGCAAGCATTTTTTTAACTAATTTTGAATCGTTACGAATTCTTCTTCCAGATGGACGGCAGCATGAATACCAGCATCGGAAACAGTTCCAGACGCCCCGCCAGCATATCGAACATCAGAACCACCTTTGACAGCACAGTCAACCCGTTAAAGCTAACCGCCGGTCCCACTGCATCAAGCCCCGGCCCGATATTGTTGATGGTCGCCGCCACCGCTGTAAAATCCGTCGTAAAGGACTGCGACGGATCCAGTGCCAGAAGCAGCACAGAACTGCTATACAAAAAGGCATAGGCCGCAAGGTAAACCAACACTCCGCGCAAAATGGACTTATCTACAGCTTTCCCATCTATCTTCAATGTCGTCACCGCCCGCGGATGAATATAATGCTGGATCTCCACGCGCACAGCTTTAAACAAAATCAACATTCGCGACACCTTTATCCCGCCGCCGGTGGACCCTGCACACGCCCCGCAGAACATCAGTCCCAACAGAATCATCTTGCTGAACATCGGCCATGTGTCAAAATTGACAGAGCTATATCCCGTAGTGGTAATAACAGACGCCACCTGAAAGGCCGCATGGTGCAGTGCATCCCATACCGAAGGAAAGAGACTGCAGATGTTCACCGTAATCAGTGCCGTAGCTGCTGCGACGATAATAAGGTACCACCGGACCTCCTCCATACGGAAGGCCTGCTTTTTATCCTTCCCGAGGAGATAATAATACGCGTTAAAATTCACGCCGAATGCCAGCATGAAAAACGTAAAAATGTTGCGCTGCAGATTCGTATAATCTCCGCAGCTGCTACTGACAATGCCAAAACCTCCCGTCCCCGCCGTGCCAAAGGTCATACAGATCGCAGAAAATACCGGCATCCTCGCCAGCAGCAGCAAAACAAACTGGACCGCCGTCATCCCAAGATAAATCAGATACAGAATTTTGGCACTCTCTTTTACGTGCGGGACCAGCTTTCCCACAGAAGGCCCCGGGCTCTCCGCCTTCATCAGCTGCATGTTGTATCCGCTCGTCATCGGAATGATCGCCAGCATGAATACAATGACTCCCATGCCGCCCACCCAGTGAGAAAAGCTTCGCCATATAAGACTTGCGTGCGAGAGCGCCTCCACTTGGTCCACCACACTTGCACCCGTGGTCGTAAATCCGGAAATAATCTCAAACAGTGCATTAACAAAAGAGGGAATGTCTCCGCACAGCACAAACGGAATCGCGCCAAACACCGACAAAACCACCCAGGCAAGCGCAACGCTCACCATGCCTTCCCTGGCATACAACACCAGTTTTTTCGGACGCCGGATAGTAAGAAGGATGCCTGCTGCCGCACAGATAGCTGCCACCAAAAAGTACGCCGCCGCCGCTTTTTCCCGGTAGATCACCCCTGTCAGGGCCGGCACCAGAAGGAGTGCTCCCTCAATCTTCAAAATTTGTCCCTGCACATACCGAACAATGGAATAACGCACGTCAGTTCACCTCAAGAATGTCCGTAATATCACCAAAGCCCTTATCGGTCGTAAAAATAACCACACTGTCTCCCATCTCAATCGTAGAGGAGCCATTGGGCATCAGGATCTTTCCTTTTCGGATGATACTGGCGACCAGCACGTTTTTTTTCGTGCGGAGCTGGGCAAGAGGAATTCCCACCACCTTGGATTTCTCACGAATGACAAATTCCAACGCCTCTACTTTATCTTCTACGACGTTATACAGCGTTTCCACATTACAGCCAATGGTATTCTGCATGGCGCGGACATAGCGGACAATCGAATCCGAGGTAATATCCTTCGGATGAATCTGACTGTCCAGTTCCAGCTTGTCCAGTATATAGTCCATGTGAATCCGATTGGTCTTGGTAACAATCTTGGCCTTTGGATTCACCTGTTTAGCGAACAATGACATAAAGATATTCTGCTCATCAATTCCCGTAAGGGACACAAAGGATTCGCAGGTTTCAATGCCTTCCTCCCGCAGAACCTCCTGATCCGAGCCATCCCCCCGGATGATCAGAGCTTCCGGCAGCGCATCCGCCAACTCCTCACAGCGCTCCTTGCTGTTATCCACAATTTTGACGCTGATACCGGATTGCAGCAGCATCTTGGCCAGATAAAAGGCAATCTTACCGCCGCCGACAATCATAGCATCGTTCACACGATGAATGTCTACGCCAAGGCGCGCAAAGAACTTTTTGGCATCACTCGGCGCCGACACCATACTGATGGTATCTCCCGCCCGGAGTACAAAATTGCCGTCCGGAATCACCGCATCTTCTCCGCGCTCCACTGCACCAACCAGAATCTTCGCCCCCAGACGGGACGGCAGCTCACTTAGCTTCACCCCGTCCAGCAACGATCCCTTCGGAATCACAAACTGTAAAAGCTCTGCCCGGCCGCCGGCAAAGGTCTCAATTTTGATAGCAGAGGGAAAGCGAAGGATTCTTGCCACCTCCTCTGCCGCCGCATACTCCGGATTCACCGTCATCGACAATCCAAGCTCTTCCTTGATGTAGCCGATCTCCTGGCTGTAAACCGGATTTCGGACGCGTGCAATTGTACTGCAGTTGCCCACCTTTTTCGCAAACAGGCAACACAGAAGATTCTGCTCATCCGAATCCGTGACTGCAATCAGCAGATCCGCATCCTCCACGCCCGCTTCCTGCAGTACGGAATAGCTGGCGCCGTTTCCGACAACCGCCAGCACATCAAACTGATCGGACATGTCCTCTGCAACGACCGGATCCACATCAATTACCGCGATATCATGATCCTCATGGGACAGGCATTTTACAATAGTCTGTCCCACCTTTCCACAGCCAACAACAATGATTCTCATCTTTTTTGCGCTCCACCCAGTAACGCTTTATACCTCAAACATCAAATCCTCATATGTCGGGAACGGCCATGCCTTTTTATCAACCAACTTTTCCAGTTCATCGCAGGGCCTGCGAAGCGCCGCCATCGCCGGCTTCACGATATCCTTGTAATAAAAAGCCCGTTCCTTCCCATCCGGCATTGCCGTTGCCGTTTCTTCCACGTCCCGAAGCGCATCCAATGCGGTCTGCGCTTCGTCAATTCGATCCGCGATTTTCTGCAGCTTTTCCTTTTCCGCCCGGAAAACGGCGCCCGCCTGCTGAACCGCAATGATGGTTGCCGCCAGCTCCCGCTCATACGTCATGCAAGCCGGGATGATCTGCCGCTCTGCCATATCAATCATCGTAAGTGCCTCGATGTTGATGGTCTTCGCATAGGTTTCATACGTGATTTCTTCTCTGGACTCCAGCTCCGCTCTTGTAAAAATATGGAACCGATCAAACAACTCCACCGACTTGTCCGTTGTCAGAACCGACGCCGCTTCGATCATGCTGGAAATGTTCGGAAGGCCTCTTTTTGCTGCTTCCTCTACCCAGGCCGCCGAATATCCGTCTCCATCGAAAATAATGCGCTGATGCTCCCGGAGATTTTTCTTAATCAGGTCATGTACCGCCAGATCAAAATTGTCGGCCGTCTCCAAAATGTCCGCTGCTTCGCAGAAGGCCTCCGCCACAATGGTATTCAAAATGGTGGTTGACCCTGCCACAGAGTCCGCAGATCCGACCATGCGGAACTCAAATTTATTGCCGGTGAACGCAAACGGCGATGTCCGGTTGCGGTCCGTTGCATCCTTGGCAATGTCCGGCAGCGTAGAGACGCCGGTGCGCAGCACGCCGCCTTCAATGTGATTCTCCGCGGTCCCCGTCTCCACCAGCTGGCGCACCACATCCTCCAGCTGACTCCCAAGGAACACAGATACAATGGCCGGCGGCGCCTCATTGGCACCAAGGCGAAGGTCATTTCCCACATCCGATGCGCTCTGGCGCAGAAGGTCGGCATGTGTATCCACCGCCTTCAGAATGCAGGAAAGCACCAGAAGAAACCGCACATTCCGTTCCGGCGAATCCCCCGGGTCAATCAGGTTGATGCCGTTATCCGTTGTCAGGGACCAGTTGTTATGCTTACCGGAGCCATTCACTCCGTCAAACGGCTTCTCGTGGAGAAGGCAGCGAAGTCCGTGATGGTCCGCCACGCGTTTCATCGCTTCCATGATCAGCTGGTTGTGATCCGCCGCCAGATTTGCCGTCTCATAGATGGGTGCCAGCTCGTGCTGTGCCGGTGCCACCTCATTGTGCTGCGTTTTAGCAGGAACCCCCAGCTTCCACAGCTCCTCGTTCAGATCCTTCATGTATTCGCCGACACGTTCACGGATGACGCCAAAGTAATGGTCCTCCATCTCCTGTCCCTTCGGCGCCGGCGCTCCAAACAGCGTACGCCCGGTAAAAATCAAATCCGGTCGCTGGAGATATTTGCTCTTATCCACTAGGAAATACTCCTGCTCCGCACCGGTGGAGGATGTCACTCTGGTTGCCTCTGTGTCACCGAACAGACGGACAATCCGCAGCGCCTCCTTATTGATCGCCTCCATCGAGCGCAAAAGCGGTGTCTTCTTATCCAACGCCTCTCCTGTATAGGAGCAGAAGACCGTAGGAATGCACAGTGTCATTCCGGTCCCGGACTCCTTTAAAAAAGCCGGGCTTGTTACGTCCCATGCCGTATATCCTCTTGCCTCAAAGGTGGAACGTAAGCCCCCCGAAGGGAAGGACGAAGCATCCGGCTCTCCCTTAATCAGATCCTTCCCGGAAAACGCAGTAACCATGCGTCCTTCTTCGTCCGGCGTAGAAATAAACGAATCGTGTTTCTCCGCTGTGATGCCTGTCAGCGGCTGGAACCAATGCGTATAGTGCGTGGCACCGTTTTCCATCGCCCAGTCCTTCATGGCCTTTGCCACTACATCCGCATCCTGCCTCGACAAATCTCCGCCGTTGTCAATGACATTTTTGACATTGCGGAACACGCTTTTCGGCAGGCACTCCCGCATCTTACTGATGGTAAACACATTCTTGCCATACAGCTCTTCCAGCTTCGTTTTCACAGCTTCCATACCACATTCTCCTCTTTTACCGTTGTTATTGTACCGGTGTCATCTCGGCATGCTCAGATGAAATTCCCCCGGCTGCACAGCAAACGCTTAGGTGCAACCGATGTCCTCGCCGTTTACGCTTCTTTCGCCGTCCGCAAAAGGTCCCCAGCCTCAGCCTGCGCTGATAGCTCCGCGTAGAGAACCTGCTGCGGATGCGGCGCACTGTCCACGCATTCGCCCTCTTCTGTATAAAGTCCCAACACCTGTGCCGGAATGTCTCTCCCATCCGGCTTCATGATTTCTATGGTGTCTCCGACAGAAAACTTATTGCGCTGCGTAAATCTTGCCCGTCCATCCCGGATTTCTTCCACAATCCCCAGCCAGATCGCCTCACTGACATAGGTATTGCTATCATACACCATGGAATCGGTATCTGCTCTCCCGTAATAAAAGCCCGTCGTAAAGCGGCGGTAGGTGCATTTGCGAATCTCGCTGCGATACCAGTCCATGCGGGAGCGATATTTGTCCTCACTCTCAAAGAAATCATCAATGGCCATCCGGTAGGTTCTGGCCACGGTCGCAACATATAGGGCAGTCTTCATGCGCCCCTCAATCTTAAGAGAGCTTAGTCCCGCTCTGCACAAATCCGGTATGTGCTCAATCATGCACAGATCCTTGGAGTTGAAAAGGAAGGTTCCCCTCTCGTTTTCCTCCACCGGCAGGTATTCGCCCGGCCGTGTTTCCTCCATGACTGCATACTTCCAGCGGCAAGGATGCGTGCAAGCTCCACGGTTTGCATCCCGTCCGGTAAAATAATTGGACAGAAGACATCTCCCGGAATATGAAATACACATGGCCCCATGGACAAAGGATTCCATTTCCAGATCTTCCGGTATCTCCTGCCGGATGCTTCGTATCTCCGCAAGACTAAGTTCCCTGGCACAAACCACCCGCTTGGCTCCCATACGGTGCCAGAACCGAAAGGTTCCCGCATTCGTATTGTTCGCCTGCGTGGAAATATGGATCTCCACATCCGGACAATTCTGCTGCGCCAGATCAAACATTCCGGGGTCCGCCACCAGAACCGCATCCGGCCGCAGCTCCTCCAGCTCACGAAAATATGCCGCAGCCCCCGCCAGATCCGCATTATGCGCCAGAATATTGGCAGTCACATGAACCCTTGCGCCCTTCCTGTGTGCATACGCAATTCCCTCCGCCATATCTTCTTTGGAAAAGTTCCTTGCTTTTGCCCGCAGGCTGTATGCCTCTCCGCCAATGTATACCGCATCTGCGCCAAAGTCTACCGCCGTCTTTAATACTTCCAGATCCTTAGCAGGGCATAGCAGCTCGGGCTTGCCCTCCCGTCTTCTGTCTTCTCCTGTACTCATGATTCCTCTCTATCTCCGTTTCGCACTCACCTTCGTACGCACAGGGCAGCACCGTCACCCTCCTGCAAAAGGAGTGTCTGCAGCTCAGGATTGTGCGCCAGCGCCAGCAGATACTCCCGCATCCGTTTATGGATGGTGCGGTCTCTTCTTTTTACCGCAAAGCGTGACTCCAGCACTTCACCGTCCTTTAGGATATTATCCGACACCAGAATTCCGCCCCTAGATAGCAGACGAAGAACGTCCGGCAGGAAATGAATATACTGCCCCTTCGCCGCATCCATAAAAATAAAATCGTATGGGCCCTCCAACTTCGGCAGAATATCGGCCGCATCTCCCTCCAGTAACGTAATGCCTCTGGCCGTCTGTCCGTCCTCCACCGCCTTCTTCAGTCCGGCAAAATTCTCTCTGGCCTTTCGGGCACGCTCCGGGTCCTTTTCTATCGTCGTAATGCTTGCTTCTTTTGGCGCATAAGTCCGCAGAAGACAAGCGGAGAATCCGGTAGCCGTCCCCACCTCCAGAATACTTGATGGGTGCTTTAGCTCCAACAGAAAACGAAGGAGGCTCTGGGTCTGGGTCCGAATAATCGGGACTCCATCCCCCAGTGCCTCCTTCTCTATTTGATTCAAAAAATCGGTATTGCCGGTAAACATCGACTCTGCAAAGGTCAGAATCCGCTCTTCCATTTCTGCATCAATTGGTTTCATCTTCGCTGTCTTCCGCCATTTCCTTGATCATTTCACTCGGTGTCATGCTGGTAGAAAGCTGGTAGGTTCCCGGCTTTATTTTGCCGTGATAGGAAGAAAATCGTTCCTGATACTGGAACACCTCCGCATCCGCAATCAGTCCCTCTTCCTTCAGGAGCTTTCCGATCTGACTCACTGACATATCCGCCGTTACCGTTACCTCCACGGTCCTTGCATCGGCCGAATCATCCATTGCTTTCTCATAAAAGATGTTGTAACCAATCTCATAGGCACGATGAGACATGGAGACGCAGAACATAATCACCAAAATAACCAGGACTATCTTCACCGCGTCCCCGATCCAGTCCAGCGTTCCCGGCTGGCCTCGTCTTGCAGGAGCATGTGAATACCCGTTCCCGGGATGTCTGTTGCTCTTCTCCTGTCTCATCATCGTCTCCGCTTTCGTTAGTACATCACCGCTATGTCAGAGCCTTTTCGCAAAACCGCTGCTATGCAGTTTTTCTCTTGCGAATGGGGCGTTCTCGTCAATGTTTCAGGAAAAACTGATTAAATCAGCATTTCCTCTAGATTTCCATAAGAATCGGGAGGATCATCGGGCGGCGCTTCGTCTTCTTCCAGAAAAAGTCTCCCAGCGCAGAACGCACGCTCGTTTTGAGCTTAGCCTGATCCGTTTGTCCCCTGTCAAGGCACTCTGCCAGCGCCTCCTGAACCACAACCTCGGCCTCCTTCATCAGCGTCTCCGCTTCCTTCATATAGACGAAGCCGCGGCTCTCAATGCTCGGGCCTGCAGCAAGGTAATCCATTCCCCGCTCAATAGCAAAGGTTACAATAACAATGCCATCCTCCGCAAGATGCTGACGGTCGCGAAGAACGGTATTTCCTACGTCACCGACGCCAAGTCCATCGACTAAAATTGCGCCGATCGGAACCGTTCCGGTCACCTCTGCCGCGCCTGCATTCAGCTCCAGCACATTGCCGGAATGCAGGATAAAAATATTGTCCTTCGGGATGCCAAGCGACGCAGCAATCTTCGACTGTGCCATCAGATGACGGTATTCTCCGTGCACCGGAATCGCATACTGCGGTTGCACCAGCGAATAAATCAGCTTCAGCTCTTCCTGACACGGATGTCCGGATACGTGTACATCCTGAAAAATAACGTCCGCACCCTTCATGAGCAGCTTATTGATGACATTGGTCACCGACTTCTCATTGCCCGGGATCGGATGAGAGGAGAAAATAATCGTATCTCCCGGTCCAACCTTCACCTTCCGGTGCTGGTCCTCCGCCATTCGGGTAAGCGCAGCCATGCTCTCACCCTGAGACCCGGTGGTAATGATCGTTGTTTTCTCCGGAGGATAGTTCTTTAGTTCTTCCTCCTCGATCAGCGTATTCTTCGGTATATCAAGGCATCCGAGCTCGCTGGCCGCTCCGATGATATTCACCATGCTGCGTCCCTCCACAGCGACCTTTCGGCCGTACTTGTAGGAGGAATTGATGATCTGCTGCACACGGTCCACATTCGATGCAAAGGTTGCAATAATGATCCGTGTCCCCCGATGTTCCGCAAAGATCCGGTCTATCGTTACACCAACCGTCTTTTCCGACTGCGTGTATCCCGGACGCTCTGCATTGGTGGAGTCACTCATCAATGCCAGGACGCCATTCTTGCCAAGCTCTGCAAACCGCTGCAGATCAATGGCATCTCCATAAACCGGCGTATAATCCACCTTAAAATCACCGGTATGCACCACGACGCCTGCGGGCGAATAAATCGCCAGTGCAGCAGCATCGACAATGCTGTGGTTGGTTTTGATAAATTCCACACGAAACCGTCCCAGATTGACAGTCTGTCCGAAGGAGACCACAACACGCTGAGTGGTATCCATCATCTTGTGCTCCATGAGCTTGTTCTCAATCAGCGCAATGGTCAGTCTTGTTCCGTATACAGGCACGTTCACCCGGCGCAGCACGTAGGGGAGTGCGCCGATATGGTCCTCGTGTCCGTGTGTAATCACAAAGCCCTTTACCTTATCAATATTCTCCTCCAGATATGTGACATCAGGAATCACACTGTCAATTCCCAGCATGTCATTTTCCGGAAAGGCCAGGCCGCAATCCACAACAATAATACTGTCTTCGTACTCGAAGGCAGTAATGTTCATTCCAATCTGCTCCAGACCTCCCAAAGGAATAATCTTCAGTCTCGGTCCGGTCAGCTTTGCTTTCTTCTTCCTATTCTGTTTTTTCTTTTCCGCCAATTTGTACCAGTTCTTTCCTATGGTTCTCCATATACTCCTGAAGAATCACACTGGCCGCGACTTGATCGAGATACTGCTTGCGATGCTGTGGCGGGATCTGCATTTTAGACAGAATTTCATCCGCTTCCACCGTAGTCAGTCTCTCATCTGACATGACAACCGGCAGCGAGGTACGACGTTCCAGGCGGTCTTTGAACGCAAGTGCCGCCTCGGCACGCTCTCCCACGCTGTCATTCATGTTCAGCGGCAAGCCAAGGACAATCAGTCGAACATCGTTCTCGACAATCAGTTCTTCGATCCGCGCCAATGTCTTGCGGATCTTGCCTTCCCGATCTCTCCAGATTGTCTCCTTGGGCTGTGCCGTCATCAGCAATTCGTCAGACAGTGCAACTCCTACTGTTTTAGAGCCATAATCAAGCCCCATCACTCTCATATCAGGCTGCCCTACACTTCCTGATTCCAGCGATTGTTCTCGATGTATGCCTCCAGAATCTCTTCTACCAGCTCATCACGCTCCACCTTCATAATCAGGCTTCTCGCGCCCATATAGTTGGTGATATATGTGGGATCTCCGGACATAATATATCCGACGATCTGATTAACAGGATCATAGCCCTTCTTGGTCAGTGCCTCGTAGACAATGGACAAGACCTTGCGGGTTCCGCTCTCCTGATCTGGCTTTACTTTAAAATACTGCGTGTTGCTCAAATCCTCTTCGCTGTATCTTTTCACTGAAACTGCCATTTTTATCCTTTCCATGCCGCGGATGTCTTGCGGCATCGTGAAGAGAATTCAGCACAGGCGAATTCTCTATCAAACACTTTCTTCTATACCGGTCTGTCGCCGCACCAAAATGCAGCTCTCACGACCATCTCCGAGAAATCACAATCATTTGGTCCATATGATACCTTATTTTGAAAGCCGCATCAACCATCCACCGACAGTTCCGGATAGGCCTCGGAGATGGTCTGCCAAAACGACTCCAGAGCTTCTTCATAGGTCTTGCTGCCGTCAAAGTACCCCTCCATTGCCGTACGAAATGCTTCGCTGCAATCGCTGTCATAGACCGAATGGGCGGCCGCGTTCACTTTTTGAGCCGACGATGCCCATATCTCATAGGGATTCTGCCCGTCAAGTGCAGCATTGTCATATACTTCATTCCGGGACAGCGCTGTAAGGACCTTTTGGTTATTGACGCATTCCGATTCCTTCTCAGCCATCTGCTCCATGACCGCATCATCGGCTGTCATTGTCAGAATAATATCCTTTACCAAGGCAGGATTGTCCGTCCCCTTGGCTGCACAGATCCAGGTGCCGCCCCAGAAAAAGCTCTGTGGTCCTTCCACGATGCCAAAGTCGCTCTCGCCGGATCCCTGGCTTTCTGCATGATCCAAAATGGTGTCTAGCAGCCAGCACGGTCCAAAATAAGCAAACACCGGCGACCTGCCAAAGATGCCTTCGTACCACGTCGTGCTCCAGAGCTCCTCCGCCGTGATTTCTCCCTTTTCAATCATCTTCTTTGAATCCTTTGCCCACTGCAAAAGATTCGTGTCGACGGAGATATTCCCGTCCTCCACCCAGGGATGACTTACGTTCCCTGCAAACACACGATAGGTATCGCTCGCAGTAGCTGCCACCTGATATCCGGCCGCCTTCACGGCATCTGCAGTCTGTTTAAATGCATTCCAGTCCTGCACAGCCTCCTGCACCCTGTCCGGATCATCATATCCAAGGGCTTTTAAAGCCACCTTCCGGTTATAGATCATCCCTCCGGAATAGGCCTGCCAGGTAGCCCCGCGCAAGTCTGCGTTTGCGTCGGTTACCACCTCCTTTGTGTACGTATATTGTCCCGAAAGATCCTCCTCCGTAATTCCAAGATCCGACAGCCGCATGGCAAAGCCCGTGTCCGCATCCGTATATTTGGCTGCATCCTCCGATTCAATCAGAAATAAATCCACCTTGTTCTCTTCGGATGCCTCTGTATTCTCCGGCAGAACACTATCCAGATGATTCTGATATTCGCCGTCATCCAACGGTGTAATCGTAAATTTTACAGTTGTACTGCCGATTTTCCCGGTGCTCTCATCCACCTTCTCATAGCCGGGATAATACTTTTCCAGAAGGTACTTAAACTCCTCATCCCAGCACTGGATATGAAGTATGCTCCCTTCTTCCTTCTCCTCGTTCTCCGGAAGTCCCTCTTGTCCCTGTGACATTTGCACTGCAGCCGTCTTTGTCTTTGCCGTTTTATTTTGTGCGTCGATGCCTGAAGACGTTTCTGCGCAGCCCGCCGCAGCAGCAGCGACTGTCGCAGCCAGCAGGATGCTCACCCTTTTTATGTTCATGTCTTCCTCTTCTGTAGTTTTCCCTATTTTTGCAGCGTCAATGGCTCCATCATCAGCATCGTTCCGTCCGCAGACAAGCCGGTTATAACGCCCCGCACAATTTCTCCTTCTCTGCGGCCTTCCGCCGGCACCGCGCCCTGCGTATAGCGCATGGTATGGCCGGTAAAATACGCTGTCCCATCCAATTCTATCTTCTCCTCCAGCAAAAGCTCCTCTTGCTGTCCGACAAAGCTTCTCCGATAGGCCTTTGCCTGCCGGTCCGTCAATTCCAGCAAGACACTGCTGCGCTCGTTTTTTTCCTCATTGCTGCAGGGGTTTGGCATGTGTTCCGCCGCGGTCCCTTTCCGAACGGAATATTTAAATACGTGAATTTCATAAAAATTCACCTTGTCCAGGAAGCTTCTGCTCGCTTCAAACTCTTCTGCCGTCTCTCCCTGAAAACCAACAATGACATCCGTCGTAATCGCCGGCCGGTCATAAACTTTCCGAAGGCGCTCCACTCCTGCATCGTATTCTTCCGCTGTGTAATGACGATTCATTCGCCGCAGCGTGTCATCGCAGCCGCTTTGCAGCGACAGATGAAAATGCGGGCATACCTTCGAAAGCCCGGAGATCCCTGCCGCAAAATCCTCCGTGATGATGCGCGGCTCCAACGATCCCAGGCGGATTCTTTCGATTCCGGTCAGGAGCTGAAGCCTCCGAAGCAGATTCAAAAGTTCCCGATCCGGCTCCAGGCCTTTTTCTTTTCCGTAGGAAGAAATATGGATTCCCGTCAGCACCACCTCTTTGACGCCGTCCGCAGCAAGTCCCTGCACCTCACGGATCACATCCTCCGGATCTCTGGAGCGAATCCGTCCTCTTGCATAGGGAATGATGCAATAGGTGCAAAACTGGTTGCAGCCATCCTGTATTTTTACATCTGCACGTGTTCTCCCCGGTGTACGAAGCTGCATTTCTTCGTACATGGGCCGCTGTGTCAGATCATCTCTGGTTTCATCCTCCTGCATGGTGCCGTTTAAATAATCCGTAAGGATTCGAGCAATGCTCCCCTTCCGGTTATTCCCGATGCAAAGATCCACCAGCGGATCCTCCTCCAGGGTCTGCCGGTCCGTCTCCACATAGCAGCCAACCGCAGCAACAACCGCATTCGGATTTCTTTTCTTAGCCCGGTGCAGCATCTGGCGACTCTTTCGGTCCGCAATGCTCGTGACGCTGCAGGTGTTGATGATATAGACATCCGCCGAATCTTCAAAGGAAACCATTTCATAGCCGGCTCCTTTGAGTTCCTGAACCATCACATCCAGCTCATAACTATTCACTTTGCAGCCCAGATTATGCACGGCGGCCTTTTTCATCACACAACTCCTTATGGTTACGGTACGCTCGCCAGACAGCGATGCAAACTCATTGACTTTTCAATTCAGGATGATTACTATTAGCGGTATAAAAGCAGTATTTTACATCTCAGCGGCATTCCCGGCATTTCCGGAGAGAGCCGTAGGCACGATAAAGGGGGTTCCTTTTGAAAACAGTTAAGATTTCTTTGAATTCCATCGATAAGGTGAAATCCTTTGTCAACGACATCACGAAGTTTGATTATGACTTTGACCTCGTATCCGGAAGATATGTCATTGATGCGAAGTCCATCATGGGCATCTTCTCTCTTGATCTTTCCAAGCCCATCGATCTGAACATCCACGTAGAGGATAATGTTGAGGAGATCATGTCGGTTCTGAAGCCGTACCTGATTCAGTAAGCGGATGCCACTCCTGCCGGATGTTAAGTCCGACTCCGTCGTGCGTAGCACTTTATACCGAAATTCAGCAAGCGGATGCCTTTGGCATCCGCTTTTTCTATATCCGTTCAGCCCCTGACGACTTCAATCATGGTAACTATTCAGAGCACCATTCGCAAAACTGCTGCGCAGCTTTCCTTTTGCTCATGTTGAAATCGTCAGGGACTAAACCGTCACTCACATCCCCGGCTGCAGTGAATCCTCGCGTTCCTTCAGACGGCGCACACCGTCCTGACTGACCACAAGAATCTCGTCTGTATCCAGCGCGCGCTGCACCATCTCCTCAATTTTATCGTCCAGATTGTGCTCATGCTGCTCAATGACGCCCAGCAGCGGCTTGGTCACCGGATGCTTGGCCACAAAGATAGTGCAGCAGTCCTCATAGGGCTGAATGGAAGTATCGTAGGTCTCGATTTTCTTGGAAATTGTAATAATGTCTTCCTTATCGAAGGCAATCAGCGGGCGGAAAACCGGCAATGTGCACACGGCATTGGTAACTCCGAGGCTTCGCGTTGTCTGGGAGGCAACCTGTCCGATGCTTTCCCCGGTAATCAGTGCTTCGCACTCTGTTCTTTTCGCAATCAGTTCCGCAATGCGCATCATATAGCGGCGCATAATGATGGTCAGCTCATCGTGCGGGCATTTCTCATAGATGTACAACTGAATTTCCGTGAAATTAATATTATGCAGATAGATCGGTCCCGTATACCTGGCCACAATGGAAGCCAGATCAATCACCTTCTGCAAGGCGCGCTCGCTTGTATATGGCGGCGCGTTAAAATAGGTTGCATCCAGCTTCAAGCCGCGCTTTGCGCACATCCATCCTGCCACCGGCGAATCGATGCCGCCGGAAAGAAGGAGCATCGCTTTTCCGCTGCACCCGACCGGAAGCCCTCCCGGTCCCGGCAGAATATGAGAATACAGATAGATTCTCTCCCGAATTTCTACATTCAGAAGCACCTCCGGCGTATGAACGTCCACATGGGACTCCGGGAAACGCGTGAGAATCTCTTCGCCGATTTCCGCATTCAGCTCCATTGATTCCATCGGATAGCTCTTCGCAAGACGCCTTGTGTGAACCTTAAAGGACACATTCCGGTTCTCATATTCCATGCCAAAGAAATCTCCGGCCGCCTTTCGAAGCTCTTCTACCGGGACAACCGGCATGATCACGGTCGGACAGATTCCAACGATACCAAAAACGCGGCTAAGATTCTGCACAACCTCCTCGTAATCATACTCGCTTAAACAGTTCACGAAGATACGTCCGCTCGTTCGGTCAATGGTAAAATGTCCCTCGCAGCGTTTGAGTGCAATTCGAATCTGATTGATCAGCTGCTCCTCAAAAATGCCGCGGTTCTTCCCCTTGATTCCGATCTCCGCATACTTGATTAAAAACGCATGATATTTCATATGATTTCTCCGTGTATCCGTTCCACATCTGCCATCCGTCAACAGGAATGAACTGGTGAATTGCTTATTGTCTGGTATATTTGCGCAAAAATGGGAGCAGCTCGCCCAACGCTGCCGCTGCCGCATCCACATCCTCTTGTGTATTCATCACCGAAAGGCTGAACCGCAATGTGGAATCGAGATGCTCTGCCGGAATCCCAATCGCCGTCAAGGTATCGGAGGTGTGGGGGTGGTTGGAGGCACAGGCACTCCCTGCCGACACATAGATCCCCTTCTCCTCTAATGCGTGAAGAAGCACCTCCGCGCGAACGCCGTCAAAGGATAAGCTTACAACGTGCGGCGCAGTTTGTGTAACCTGCAGTCCGTTCATTGCATTTACACATACACCATCGAGCTGCAGCACCTGCTCCAGAAAACGGCGTTTCAATCCATACAGCGCTTCCATCTCCGCATCAAAATTCTCATACAGCATCTGCGCCGCCAGAGCCATACCTGCAATTCCTGCCACATTCTCCGTTCCGCTGCGCAGGCCCTTTTGCTGCCCGCCGCCATACATAATGTTGGTGATTTTCACATGATCCCCAACGTAAAGGAGTCCAATTCCTTTCGGTGCATGAATTTTATGTCCGCTTGCAGACAGAAGATCAATATGAAGCTTCTTCGGGCAAATCTGTGCCTTTCCAAAGCCTTGTACCGCGTCTACATGGAACAGTGTCCGGGGATTCTTGCGCTTGATGCATTCCCCGATCTTGTCAATGGGTTCCAGTGCCCCCACCTCATTGTTGGTATGCATCACCGAAACCAGGAGGGTATCCTCCCGCACGGCAGCTTCCACCTCTTCCGGCCGCACCAAGCCGTTTTGATCCACCGGCAGATACGTCACCTCATACCCTTGTGTCTCCAGGTATTTCATTGTTTCCAGAATTGCCGGATGCTCGATCTGCGTTGTTACAAGGTGCTTGCCCCCGCGCTTGTTCGCACGTGCCGCGCCGATCAACGCAATGTTGTCCGATTCCGTCCCGCACGAGGTAAAATACAGATTCTGGGGGCTGCATTTGAGGATATCCGCCAGCGTCTTCTTGGCCGTGCGAATTCGATTTTCCGCCTCAACGCCCTTATGATGCATGCTGGATGGATTGCCGTATTCCTCCAGATAAATGGTATTCATCAGCTGCGCAACCTCCGGGAAGACCCGGGTGGTCGCCGAATTGTCCAGATAAATTTCTCTCTTTGCGCTCATGATCACATCATCCGATTTCCGTAATATAAATCAACCAGGCCAGCACAGTCAGTCCTGCCGTCTCCGTCCGAAGTATCCGGTTTCCGAGAGAAATCGGATGAACACCGGCTTCTCTGGCAACAGCTACCTCTTCTTTGGTAAAGCCGCCTTCCGGCCCAATAAAAACGCTGATGCTCTGTCCCGGCCGAATACTTTCCAGATATTCTCTGGCAGAGCCGTCGTTTTCCTGCAGCTCATAGGGGATCACCCGAAGCTGTGTCGTTTGCTGTGCATAAGATACCGCTTCTTTCATGTTCATTGGCATGTGGACCGTCGGAACAATGCCTCGCCTTGACTGGGATGCTGCCGATTCCGCAATGGTTTGCCAACGGTTCACCTTTTTGGATGCCTTTGCGTCATCGAGTTTCACCACGCACCGCTCCATGCTGACAGGTATAATCTCCGCAGCTCCAAGCTCCACAGCCTTCTGCACAATCATATCCATTTTATCGGACTTTGGAATCCCCTGAAATAAAAGGACTCTAACCGGGAGTTCCACATCCTTTTCCTTAACAAAGCGAAGGCGGCACAGAACCGCATCCGCCTCGAAGGCTTCTATTCCATAGCGATATTCTCTGCCGTCTCCGCCCATGCTGACGCTGATTTCTTCTCCGGGCTTCAGCCGCATAACATTTCGTATATGATTCACCTCCGGCCCGGTAATCCGTAAAAGATCTCCCTCCGTGTCCTGTGGTGTTGCAAACAGATGCAGCATATCACGCCTCCAGCTTTTGTCCGGTCACGCACCGCCATTCGCCCTGTGCCGTTACACCAAGGACCTTCAGTCCCGCCGATCGCATAGCATCCGCCACAAGATCATGCTTGCCATCTAAAATCCCGCTGGTAATGTATATTCCGCCCGGTTTCAAGGCCTTTACGGCCGCCGGTGTCAACGGAAGCAGCACATCCGGAAGAATATTCGCCACTACAATATCATACGCTTCATATCCAACCGCTTGCTGCACCGCAGCATCATCAATGAGATTTCCCAATATCACACGGAATTTGTCCGGATCTACCCGATTGGCCTCCAAATTGGCCTGAATTGCCGGCTCCGCGCAAGGATCAAGATCCGTCCCTACCGCTTCCGCCGCTCCCAACATGAGCGAGAGAATCGACAAAATCCCGCTCCCGGTCCCCACATCCAGGATACGCGTCTTCTCGGTCAGACGATCACGGATCTGCCGTATGCACAGCTGAGTCGTCTCATGTGCGCCGGTTCCAAATGCTGTCCCGGGATCAATATGGAACGTCAGTGCCGGTTGCCGTTCCTCATCCTGCGGCTCTTCCCAGGAAGGAATCACCAGTATGTCATCAATCCAGAATTGATGGAAGAACTGCTTCCAGTTGTTGACCCAGTCGATATCCTCGGTCTCTTCGATGGTAACAACACCGTCGCCGACATCCGCGCCGAATTGCCGAAGTTCCCGAATCTGCTCCTCCATCTCGTGCTTTATGTCTTCCGGCTTTTTCTCACTGCCATCAATCAGAAGCTTTCCGTCTGCCGTCTCCTCCAGAAAGAAGCTCAGAACCGCACTGCCATCGTCAGCAGGGCCTTCGGGCAGAATATCCACAAACATCTGCTCCTTCTCTCTTGCGGTCAGAGGCACATGATCCTCAATCTGTGCACCATACAGACCAATGTCCTGCATGGTACTGACCAGAATATCCTCTGCCTCGGCCGTTGTCCGAACGCGGAATCTCATCCATTTCATAGGCTTCTCCTCACCGCAGACCTGCTGCCGGATTTCCGAATCTTACTTCTGTTACTTCCAGAATTTCTTGCGCTTTCCTTTTACCGTTTCCGTGGGAGCCTCTCCCGATGATCCGACACGTTCTGCCTCATGCAGGCTGTCTCCCGTCAGCTGATCGAATTTTTCCAGAAGCTCCCGTGCTTCCTTGTTCAGCTTCGAAGGAGTTTCAACCGTCAGCGTTACATACTGGTCACCGCGAACATTCTTATTTTGAAGGCTGGGAACTCCCTTTCCCTTCAGTCGTACTCTGGTTCCGGTCTGCGTTCCTTCCTTTACATCGTAGAGCACCTTGCCATCCACGGTATCAATCACAACCGAACCGCCCAGTGCCGCAATCGCATAAGAAATGGTCACGTTCGTATACAGATCATTGTCCTGACGGTAGTAATTCGAATCCTCTTCCACCAGAACCTCTACCATCAGGTCGCCGCGCGGGCCTCCGTTGATGCCAGGTTCGCCCTTCTCCGAAATGCGCACGCTCATTCCGCTGCGTATACCGGCCGGAATGGTAACCTCAATCTGCTTCCGGCTGCTCGTATATCCGCTGCCTCCGCAGGTGGAGCACTTCTCTTCGATAATCTTTCCGCTGCCGCTGCAGCCAGGGCAGGTCTGCACATTGCGAACCGTGCCAAAAAACGACTGCTGCGTATATACCACCTGTCCCTTGCCGCCGCATTTCGGACACATCTTGGGGCTGGTCCCCGGTTTTGCGCCGGTGCCGCTGCAGGTCGGGCAAGGATCCTTGAGATTCAGCGTCAGCGTCTTGGTTGCGCCGAACACCGACTCCATGAAGCTGATCCGCACGCTGGTACGAATGCTTGCCCCTTTCATCGGTCCATTCGGATTCTGGCGCGCTCTTCCGCCTCCAAAGATGTCACCGAAAATATCTCCGAACATATCAGAGAAATCTGCGCCGTTAAAGTCAAATCCACCGCCGCCATAGCCGCCGGATCCATCAAATGCCGCATGGCCAAACTGATCATATTGCTGACGCTTCGAGGCGTCGCTCAGAACAGCATATGCCTCCGATGCCTCTTTAAACTTCGCAGCAGCTTCCTCGCTGGGGTTTACATCCGGATGGTATTTTTTAGCCAACTGGCGGTATGCCTTCTTTATTTCATCTTCTGTGGCGCTTTTATCTACGCCCAGTACCTCATAATAATCTCGTTTCTGCTCTGCCATACGGTTTTCCTTTGCTTACAACTATTCAGCACCCATCTTCGATGCGGCTATCCGGTGGTGCTTACACCTCGACCGCCAATTTCAATCGTACATTTGCCTGCAAGCAATCACGTTGAAAATGGCAGATGCTGAACAGATATCATTTTACATGACACAACCCGGGACAGTCTCCCGCCCCGGGCTTCATCATCTTATTGCATTGTTCTCTTCATTGCAAGCCGGTGCATCCGGATTATACCTCGCGATAATCACCGTCCACAACGTCATCGGCTCCTGCCTGCTGGCCGCCCATGTTCGGGTCCTGACCTGCCTGCTGGCCGGCTGCCTGATTCTGCTGCATGTTCTGATACATTGCATTGAACAGCTGCTGAGAATCATTCATCAGCTTCTCCTTGCCGGACTTGAGTGCATCCACATCTGCATCACTGATGTCAGGCTGGTCCTTGGTGCGCTCGAGCACAGCCTTCAGCTCGGAAAGATCTGCCTCAACCGTTGCCTTATTGGAGGCATCCACCTTATCTCCTGCCTCTTTCAGTGCCTTCTCAATCTGGAACACCGCCGAATCCGCGTCATTTCTCGCATCAATGGCTTCCTTACGCTTCTTGTCCTGCGCCTCGTACTCTTTTGCATCCTTGATGGCCTTCTCGATGTCATCATCCGACATGCTGGAGCCTCCGGTGATGGTGATGTGCTGCTCCTTACCGGTTCCAAGGTCCTTTGCTGCAACGGTTACGATACCGTTGGCATCAATATCAAAGGTAACCTCGATCTGCGGAACACCTCTCATTGCAGGCGGGATTCCGTCAAGACGGAACTGTCCAAGAGACTTGTTGTCCTTTGCAAACTTACGCTCACCCTGGAGAACGTTGATATCCACTGCTGTCTGATTATCGGCTGCCGTAGAGAAAATCTGGCTCTTCTTGGTAGGGATGGTGGTATTGCGCTCGATCAAAGGCGTTGCGATGCCGCCCATGGTCTCGATGGACAGTGTCAGAGGTGTTACATCCAGAAGGAGGACATCCCCCGCACCTGCGTCGCCGGCAAGTTTGCCGCCCTGAATGGCTGCACCAATGGCAACGCACTCATCCGGGTTGAGGCTCTTGGACGGCTCATGGCCGGTCAGCTGCTGTACCTTATCCTGTACGCAAGGAATTCTGGTAGATCCGCCTACCAGCAGAACCTTTCCAAGATCTGCGTTGGTAAGGCCGGCATCCTTCATTGCATTCTGCACCGGAATTGCCGTCTTCTCAACAAGATCGCGGATAAGATCCTCGAACTTTGCACGGGACAGATCCATGTCAAAATGCTTCGGTCCTTCTGCCGTAGCAGTGATGAACGGCAGATTGATGTTGGTTGTCGTTGCGGAGGAAAGTTCCTTTTTAGCCTTCTCGGCAGCCTCCTTCAGTCTCTGCATAGCCATCTTGTCGCCGGAAAGGTCAACGCCTTCCTTGGCCTTGAACTCGCTGACCATCCAGTTCATGATGCAGTTATCAAAGTCATCGCCGCCAAGGTGCGTATCACCATTGGTGGAAAGTACTTCGATGACGCCGTCGCCGATTTCAATGATCGAAACATCGAAGGTACCGCCGCCAAGGTCGTATACCATGATCTTCTGCTCTTTCTCATTGTCCAGACCGTAAGCCAGTGCTGCAGCCGTAGGCTCGTTGATGATTCTCTTTACATCCAGTCCCGCAATCTTGCCGGCATCCTTTGTAGCCTGACGCTGTGCATCGTTGAAATAAGCAGGAACCGTAATAACGGCCTCTGTCACCTTCTCGCCAAGGTAGCTCTCCGCATCATCCTTCAGCTTCTGAAGAATCATTGCAGAAATCTGCTGCGGGCTGTACTTCTTGCCATTCAAGGTACGACCGTTATCCGTACCCATATCTCTCTTAATGGATGCCACTGTGTTCTCTGCATTGGTAACGGCCTGACGCTTTGCCGGCTCACCAACCAGACGATCTCCATTCTTGGTGAATGCCACAACAGAAGGGGTTGTTCTTGCGCCCTCCTTGTTGGCAATAACGGTAGGCTGTCCACCTTCCATAACTGCTACGCAGCTATTGGTAGTTCCCAAATCAATACCAATTATCTTACTCATATTCCACTCCGTTTCCGTGTCTTCTGACACAAGATCCACAATCCGCTTCGTTGATTGTTATTACCTTATATGATCAACTCCTCTTCGGAGATTGATGTTCTATTCCGATACCACAGCCACCATACTGTGCCGCAGCACCTGATCGTGATACATATAGCCCTTCTGAAGCTCCTGCGCCACGATGCCGCTTGCATATTCGGCACTTTCCACCTGCATAACAGCATTGTGAAGGTTCGGATCAAATTCCTTACCGACCGCTTCAATCGGTGTCACACCAAACGCTTCCAACTGCTTGGTCAGCTGTGCGTAAACCCGCTTCATGCCATCGACAAACGGATCCTCCTGATCTGCCTCTTCTACCGTAGCGAATCCTCTTTCGAAGTTATCTACAATGGGAAGAATCTTCTCAATTACATTCTTTTCTCCCATCGAGAACATCTGCTCTTTTTCCTTGTCCGTGCGCTTGCGGTAGTTATCAAACTCCGCCATCTGTCGTTTCACACGGTCCTCCAGCGTTTCGATTTTCTCCTTCAGCTCCGAGCGTTCCTTATCCGTCTTCTTGTTTCTGGAGAAAAATCCCTTTTTCTCCGTGTCCTGTTCCTCCTCGGAAGCATCTTCTGCGGAGGTTTCCGAATTTTCTGCCGTTTCTGCCGTTTCCTCTGAGACCGTCTGCTGCGTTTCGCTCGTCTGGACATCCTCAACCGGAATCTGTTCCGAACCGGTTTCTTCCTGGCCGGTATCCGGTGCCTTATATTCTTCGTTCATAATCTTCCTCCTGTTATTGCCGTCTTCTGCTCTTTAGCTGTTGACAATGTACCGGTTTCCCGCCGAAAGTCTCTACAGGCGTACGGCCATTGCCATTATTTCTGGTATAGAGCATCCAGCTGCTTCATAATATCCTTCAGTACACCAATGACCTTGTCATAATCCATTCGCTTCGGACCGATTACTCCAACCGTTCCCTTCATGCCCTCACCCAGATCATACGTTGCAGTGACAACACTGCAGTTCTTCATTCCGTCTGTGGGCATCTCATCGCCGATGTAGACCTGTATTCCTGTCTCATTGCTTTCCGAGAGCGTTTCCTGAACAATACTGCCCAGCGCCTGCTTCTCTTCAAAACTGCTGATCAGTTCGCCCATCTGCATGGTGTCACCGGCTATTTCCGGGTATCGCAGAATGTTCGTTGCTCCGCTGGTATAAATCTTCGGGCCCTTCCCCGGCTGCACGGCCTGTGCTGCCGCATCGATGACCTTCTCCACAATCTCCTTATGATCTCCGGCCTGCTGCTTGAGAGAAGCGATAAGTCCTAAATTCACTTCCTCCACCGGCACCCCGCACAGCGCATTGTTCAGAACCATGTTCAGTCGAAACAGCGTCTTCTGATCCAGAACCTCCTCGGTTCGGATCATGGCGTTGCGAACCAGATTTCCTTCGATGACAATGACCGCCAGGATATTCTCCGCATCCACCTGTGAAAGCTGAATGAATTTGATCTTGTTCTGCCGAATCTCCGGAGCAGAAATCATAGAGGCGTAATTGGTGTTGGTCGCCAGGAGCTTAGCCACATCCTGCAGGAGATTTTCCAGACGATCCTGCTTCTCCAAAAGGACGCTCTGCATGCTGTTTAGCTTCTGCCGCTCGCCCTGAAGCATATCATCCACATAAATCCGGTAGCCCTGATCCGTAGGGATTCTGCCTGCCGAAGTATGCGGCTGCGTGATCAGTCCCATCTCCTCCAGATCCGCCATCTCGTTCCGAATGGTTGCAGAACTGAGATTCAAATCCGTATACTTGGAAATCGTTCGGCTTCCTACCGGCTCACCGGTTTCCAGGTAGTTTCGGATAATGGCCTGCAATATTTTCATTTTTCGTTCCTGCAGTTCCATTTTCCTCCTGTCGTTGTTAGCACTCATATGTTTCGAGTGCTAACAATCACTGAACATAATCTAGCACCGCCCCTTAGCAATGTCAACGGATGAAAGATTAAGAAAAAATAAAAGTCTCCCCTGCCGCTTTCCGCAGGGGAGATCCATCTTTCAAAATGTATTCGCAGCGATTCAGCGCCAGCCTCAAAAATGCTCCGCATGTCATCGGCGCGGCGTATTCACCGCAATTCTTTAGATGTCAAAGGACAGCTCATCCTGGCCATTCACAACAACGTATGCCTTGCGCTCTTCCGGCTTTACATAGATCTCAGCCTTCTTGAAATCCGCAACATTCTTGCCATGATCGTACTGCCACACATCCTTGGCTGACTGCAGAAGCCGATCGTATGTGTAATCATTTCCGCCGAACTGCAGGATCACTTCCGCCTCAATCTTGGCAGAAGCTTTCTTAGCAGGGGCCTTTGCCGCCTCAGCCTTCTTCTCTTCTGTCTTTGCAGGCTCTGCTTTCTTAGCCGGCTCCGCCTTCTTCTCTGCTGCCTTTACCGGTGCAGTCTTCTTTTCTTCTGCCTTTACCGGCTCCTTCTTCGCTGCCTCTGCCTTCACAGGCTCTTTTGCAGCTGCTACCTTCTTCTCCGCTTTCTTCTCCACGACGCTCTCCTCTTTGACAACCTTTACTGTCTCTTCTGCCTTTGCCGCTTCCTTCGCAGGTGCAGCACCCTTCGAGTTAAAATTAGCTTTCACTGTTGCAACCGGCTTTTTCTTCGTACTCATCCGTACGTCTCCTTCTGCCCTGATTCATCGAAGGGCTCTTCTTTGCAAGGGGCACACCGCCTGCACCCGTATCCGGTATTCACCCCTCCGCAAGGTGCCGTGTGCTCTAATCTACGTGGTAAACGTATCACACGTCTTTTCTGCTGTCAACAAATTCACCGAAAATAGGGCAGTTTCTTTGTAAGATTGTTACAATTCATTCCTCTGTTTAGCATCTGCCTATTTCGACATGAATTGGCTGCTTGCAGACATATTCATGATTGAAATAGGCAGATGGGCAAGGTCCGAAGGACCTCTGCCCAGCCACATCGAGGTTTTCCGAAGGAAACCCTCGATGTGGCTGCTAAACTTTCGCCAACTCATGTATCAACCAGCGCCTGTCGATTTTCGAATGCGAATTGGCTGCTTACAGACTATCCGCGGAGCAGACCAAAGTACAGAATCACCGCTGCGCCCAGCACAATGCGATACCACCCAAAGGGCTTGAAATCATGCCGGCGGATATATCCCATAAGAAACCGGATCACGATCAGCGATATTACAAAGGCGACACCCATGCCAACAACAAGGATCGCTGCTTCGGTTCCGCTAAAATGGAAACCGAATTTCAGAATTTTTAACAGGCTTGCGCCAGCCATCACCGGAATGGCCAGAATAAAGGTGAACTCAGCTGCCACTGTGCGCGAAACGCCGATAACCAGTCCGCCGATAATGGTTGCTCCCGAGCGGGATGTTCCCGGAAAAACCGCTGCGATCAGCTGGAACAATCCGATCAGAAATGCATCCTTCATTGTAAGATCTTTCAGGTCGGTCACTACCGGCTCGCGGTCCTTTTGCACATGCTCTACAACAAGGAAAACTACGCCAACCAGAATCAGCATAATCGCTACAACCAGCCAGTTGTACAAATGCTCATTCAACCAGTCGTCCAAAGCCAGTCCCACAACTGCCGCCGGAATGCACGCAACAATCGTCTTAATCCACAACTGAATGGTATCCTTCTTCCATATGATTCGCGTGCGCTTCCTGTGACGATACAGGCCCAACGGCCAGATGGTATTCCAATAAAGAAGAATCACCGCCAGAATAGCGCCAAACTGAATGACCACCAGAAACATGTCCCAGAATTCCATGGAGACATCCAGCTTTACAAATTCATCCAGAAGGATCATATGGCCGGTACTGCTAATCGGGAGCCACTCCGTAATGCCTTCCACCAATCCAAACAGTGCAGCCTTTAAAATTTCCAACATTGTCAGTTTTCCTTTCGATAAACTTCTTTCACAAAGCGGCGGATTGCCGGAAGCGACCGCTCCACCTTTTCCGTATCAATGCAGTAGGCCACGCGAAAATACCCCGGTGCATGAAAGCCCTCGCACGGAACAAAAACAAGATCATACTGCAGTGCCTTTTTGCAAAACGCTGCTGCATCCCCCTCCAGCGCCTTCGGCATGATATAAAAGGTTCCGTTGGGTTTTTGCACCTCAAAGCCCAGTTCCACGAAGCAGTCATACAAAAGATCCCGGTTGGTTTCGTACACCGAAAGATCTGCCGTATCATCCACGGCCTCTGCCGCCGCCAGCTGAATCAGTGAAGACGGGCAGTTGTGACCAATGCCTCTGGATATCTGTCCGCATATCGGAACAATAGCATTCGCATGGTCGCATGCAGGATTCACTGCGACATAGCCGATACGTTCTCCGGGAACCGAGAGGGATTTCGAGAAGGAATAACACGTTAATGTATTATTATAGTAACGTGCCGGATACGGAATCTCTTGTCCGTCAAAGGCAATTTCCCGATAGGGTTCATCCGAAATCAAAAACAGGGGATACCCCAGTTTCTCCGATTTCTCCGTCAGCAGCTTAGAAAGCTTCTGCAGGGTTTCTTCGGAGTAAGCCACTCCTGACGGGTTGTTGGGCGAATTGATAAGAACAGCCGCCACTCCCGACTGCAGAAGTTCTTCCATGACCTGAAAATTAATCTGAAAATCTGTAAAGCGAGCCGGAATGATGACGATCTCCGCCCCCGTATCGTTGATGTACGGCACATATTCCGGGAAAAACGGTGCCTGAACCAGAACCTTGTCCCCCGGCTTGGTTACTGCGCGAAGCGCATGCGCAATAGCCCCGGCACAACCGGAGGCAGGAAAAATATGCTCCGGTCCGTACTGCATGCCAAACCGGCGGTTCAACGACGCCGCAATTTTGGATTTAACCTCCGGAATTCCGAGACTCGGGCTATAGCCATGCAGCCGAATGGGTTCCATCGTTTCAAGGAATCGCACTGCAGCATCCGTAAAGCTCTGCGGTGCGGGAACCGACGGATTCCCAAGGCTGAAATCAAATACATTTTCATATCCGATTTCCTTGCCGCGCGCCGTAGCATATTCCGACAATTCACGAATCACGGATTTGTGTCCCAGCATTTCCAGATAATGTTCGTTAATCATGATTTCCTTTCCGCTCGTTGAGAAGCGTCTTTGTCCAGTGTAACACTTTACCCGTTGCGCCTACCGTTGTCTTCTCCTCCACTTGAAAGCCAAGCGACATTGCCAGTGCAACAGACGCCGCATTTGCTGCATCCGTCTGCAGCGCCACCTCTGCGATTCCAAGCTCATCCTTTGCAAATGTCAAAGCCGCCCGCGCCGCCTCCTTGGCATATCCCTTCCCCCGGCAATCCTTCCGCACAAGATATCCCAGCTCCGGCATTTCCTTTGCTTCGGTCGGCGGTGCAAAGCCAATTCTGCCAATCAGCTCTCCGCTTGCCGTCTCCCAGATACCCCACATCCCATAGCCATAAAAGCCATAGATTTTCTCCGCATAGACTCGCAGGATTTCCTGCTCTTTCTCGCGATCCTCGGAAAGCGGCGTCAGAAAACGGCGTGCCTGGGCATCATACAACAAATACAGTGCCTCGTAATCCTCCGGAGAAACTTCCTGCAGCGTCAAGCGCTTTGTTCGAGCGATTATCCATGGGTGCCCCGCAAGTCTTTGCCATATTTTGCAATAAGAATCCGCCGAGATCTCGTCCGGCTGCATGAGAATATACTCCGCCCCCGGAAATGATTCCTGCCGGTTCCCTGCGTGAAGATATCCCGCAGCAGGAAGCCCCTTTTCCCGGCACCTTTGATACAACACCGCAGAATCCGTCAGATACAGGCAGCAAGCACCTTCGGCCGGATCCCCACGGACGAAAACAGGGAGCCCTTCTGCCGGTAATTCCCGGTAACACCTCTCTACCTCCCGCTCGCGCTCTTTGCAGACATATCGTTCGTCCAGCCAGAAGACCAGCTCCGTTAGAGTTTCAATTTTCTTCATCGCCATGCATTCATGATTTGTTCATATTTTATTCAATGTAACTTCACGCAGTCACCATTTTTCGGACACGATTCTCCCCTATAGTAAAGACCATAGAAGCAAGCCAATATCATTAATAACTTTTTCATAATATGCCGGGAACCGCAAGGTTTCCGGCATCCTCCCTTTTATAGGGTTGCTGCGATGGCCAATTCTTGATGCAGCACATCCTTTACTTCGACAGCAGAATCCGGTCATTATCGAGTCCTTGTCCTGCACTCTCCGCAAACCGTTTCAAAAGAGAATCCACTGTCATGTGACTGCGTTCTTCCCCCTGAATGTCCAAAACAATGTGACCATTGTCCATCATCAGCGTTCGATTGCCCATTTCCAATGCCTGATGCATATTGTGCGTCACCATAAGGCAGGTAATCTGCTGCTCTGCCACGATCTCCTTCGTCAGGCGCAATACAACCTCTGCTGTAGCAGGATCCAGTGCCGCCGTATGCTCATCCAGAAGAAGCAGCCGCGGCGTCACAATGGTAGCCATCAAAAGTGTAAGTGCCTGCCTTTGCCCTCCGGACAAAAGGCCAACCTGCGTTTCCATACGATCTTCCAGTCCCATCCTAAGAAGAGAAAGCCGCTCACGAAAAAGCTGCTTCTCCTTCCGGCTGATACGGGAGAAATCCTGTGCCAGGCGTCCCATAAATGTTTTACTTGATGCCGATGCCCGCAAATATGCGACCGAAAGATTCTCCTCAATGGTCATATGCGGCGCCGTTCCCATCTCTGTATCCTGGAACAGGCGTCCGATGAACTGGCTCCTTTTGTGCTCCTGCATAAAGGTTATGTCCGTTCCATCCAGTTCAATATATCCGCTGTCTGTAATAAAGCTCCCTGCCACCGCATTGAAAAATGTCGATTTTCCTGCTCCGTTGGAGCCGACAATGGTAGCAAAATCGCCGTCTCGAAGCTCCAGACTCACTCCATCCAGCGCCTTTTTTTCATTGATGGTCCCGGGATAAAAGGTTTTGGAAATTCGCTCAACTTTAAGCATGCTGCCCCTCTTTTCTCTTCGCAATTTCCGCCTTCCGTTCCCGAATGGCAGCCTTCTTTTTCTTTCTGTTGCGAAGCATTTGCTGCGCAGCAGGTGCCGCAATGGCAACTGCAACGATCAACGCAGACACCAGTTTAAAGGCCTGCGTCGGAACATTCAGCCGAAGTGCCAGTGCAATAATCAGCCGATAGATAATCGATCCTGCCACGACTCCCAGGATTCTGGTCAGCATCTTCCCCCGGCCAAACAGCGTCTGGCCAATGATCAATGACGCCAGTGCAATGGTGACCATACCGGTCCCCATGTTAATCTCTGCGTTTTTGTTGTACTGACCAATCAGGCACCCCGCAAGTCCCGTCAGCGCATTGGACATGCACAGTCCCACCGTAATCGTCACCGCCGGATTGATGGAGCTGGCGCGCACCATGGCAATACTGTCCCCGGTTGCCCGCACCGACAGTCCAAGTCTTGTCCCCAGAAACCGGTAAACCAGGAAACAAAGCGCGCCCACCAGAATCAGCAGCAGCACGGAACGACTCCATGTGGTCCAGAATGCGCTTTCACTCAGTGATTTGAACAGATCATAAATGGTAGGACTGCCGACAATGTTCAGATTGGTCTTCATTCCCATTGCCATCAGGTTGATCGTATAAAGTCCCGTGTTGACAATGATCCCCGCCAGAATACTCGGCACACCGAACTTGGTCTGCAACAATGCCGTAACATAGCCGGAGCAGATTCCTGCCAGCATCGATGCCGGAATGGCAAGGATCGGGTGCCCGGAAATCGTGACAGCCACGCCAACGGCCGCCCCCAGCATATAGCAGCCGTCCGTTGAAAGATCGCAGATATCCAGTATGCTGAAGCTGATAAACAAAGACAAGGCCACCAGTCCAAAAATCAAGCCATTGTCCAGGGCTGTCTGAATGATTGCAAATGACACGTTGATTTCCCCCTGAAAACTATAATAAAGATTCCACCAATTCACGATTGGACGATGAGATATAAAAGATGCAGGTCCCTCGAAAGGGCCTGCATCCCATTCTATACCATTTCTATTCCAGTGTCAGATCAGATTGCTGAAAAGGCAGCTGTTTTGTAGTTTACTCCTCGAAGTTCTCCGCGGTTTTAGTCTCAACGATTTCCGAGCAGAACGGCTGGAAGGCTTCTTCCACAGCCGAAAGGTCATACCCAAGTGCTTCTGCCGTCTCTGTATTGATGGTTGCAATACCGCTGTCCAGCGTCACCACCGAATACTCCGCCGGCTTCTGTCCATTGACCAGAATATTCACCACCATATCCGCTGTTTCTGTTCCAAGATCCGCATAATTGATGCCAAATCCAAGAAATGCACCATTTAATGCAAAAGAATCTGCTCCGGTGTAATGAGGAATTCCGGCAGTCTCCAGCTTCTCATAAATAGAAAGCTCTGCACTCATAACCGTGTTATCGGTAGGAGTAAAGATGGCGTCCACACCCTCCGCGATCAGAGCATCCGCAGCCTGGCTTACTTCCGTGGTATTGGTTCCTGTTTTCTCCACGTAAGTCACACCCTTTTCATCAAGAAATGCCTTTGCATCCGCGATCGCCTGCGTGGAAGAATCCTCACTGGTGGAATACAACAGTCCGATTTTCGCTGCATCCGGATTCTGCGCAAAAATGAGTTCCATAATTGCCTCTGTATTCAAAGCATCACTCGTTCCGGTAATATTGCCGCCAGGCGCATCCATAGAGGCCACAAGACCTGCCCCCACCGGATCTGTCACCGCCGAGAAAACGATCGGCGTATCGGTTCCTTCAAAGGTGGACTGTGCCGTCAATGCCGTCGGTGTTGCCACGCAAATCACTGTATCGACACCGTCATCCTTGAGCTGAGCGAGTCCCTGGCTGATGATGGTGGCATCTCCCTGCCCGTTGATAAAATAATTCTCATAGTCAAAGGTAACGCCACACTCCGCCGCCTTTGCATCCAGTTCCTTTTCCACGTACTCGGTGATCTGATTCAACGATGCGTGGTCCATGTATTGAACAATCCCTACCTTATAGGTGGTCTCGCTCCCTGCAGCCTCCGAGGTCTCTGCCGTCTCCGCTGTCTGTGTCGTCTGTGCGACCTCCGCTGAAGAATCCGATGTCCCGCACCCCGCAAGTGCCATTGCCACCATTCCGGTTGTCATTGCCATTGCCAACAGTCTTTTTTTCATAATATCCTCCTTATAACAAAAGACGCCCTCGGAACCACTCCAAAGACGTCATTGCCATTCATTCCCATGCATCAGATGATCATTTGGCTGCCGTAATAAAAGCCTCAATATCACCGATCGCAGCCTCTTCATCGGCTCCATCTGCCGAAACCGTCATCTCATCCCCGTTATCCAGCTCCAGAGACATCATTCCCATGATGCTCTTCGCATTCACCCGCTTGGTTCCCAGCTCAATATAAATCTTACTGTCATACTTGCTCGCAACCTGCACAAGTTCCGCAATGGGTCTGGCCTCCAGACCATCCTTTAAGGTAATTGTCATCGACTTCTTCATCATAATAAGCTCCTCCTGAACCACAATTCCCTGTCACTTCCGCTCTTTGCTCAGCAACTGCCTTCCTGAAGCTGCCTTGCCAGCGCGGACAACCGGCGCAGGCGGTGATTCACACCTGATTTTCCCACCGGCGGGTTCATCCTTTGTCCCAATTCCTGCAGCGAACAATCCGGATACTGTTCGCGCAAAATGGCCATCTGCTGTAAGGACTCCGGCAAGCTCTCCCATACGCTGCTATTCCGAAGCAGATGTATTTCTTCCATCTGTTTCTGTGAAGCAGCCACTGTCTTCATGATGTTTGCTGTCTCACAATTCACCTTCCGATTGATACTGCCGCGAACCTGTCGGACAATTCTGGCGTTCTCCATCTCCATCCGGCTCACATGTGCGCCAAGAAGACTCAAAAGATCCACAATCACTGCAGAATCTCGTGTCACCAGACCATGTCCTCTTCCGTTTTCCTGTCTCTTGAGCGACACTCCCATCCGTTCAAGAAGCTCCGCAGTTCTGATAATTTGCTGCTCACTGCGAATATCAATGGAGAGATAGTATTCCTTCTCCGGCTGCCGAACATATCCGGCACACAAAAACTCTCCGGCAAGATAGCTGCGCACACACCGTTCATCCTTTTCAAAGTGTTCTGCCGTCTGCATCGCAGACCGCAGCTGCTGCGCTGCTCTGCCGCGAAATACCATCGAACGTTCCGTCTCCGCAGAAAAAGCCCGATCTCCCTGATCCGGCATCTCTGAAGAGTCAAACTCGAGAGTAATATTAAAGGTTTTTTGAAGCAATGTAAAGAGCCTGCTCCATGCCTGCAAACGGGCCGAAACAAGTGTCAGGCTTTTCTCCGACCCCGATGGCGAAGCGGCCGCCTCTTCGGCATTTTCCTCTCTGATCATACACTGCAGCATAGCAGCCAGCTGCGAACGAACCGCTTTGGGAGATGGGGGCTCCAAAAGTTCCAGTTCCCGCAGAACCCGTCCCTGAAAATCCGTCGGCTCTGTTTCTTTCTTTCTCCGGGCAGTCTCCGCCGCATTCAAAGATGAAAGCTGCATATCTTACCCCTTCTGCACATCGCGGTGATACAGCTTAATTCCGTAATCCCCCTTGTCCTGGAGCTTTGCATACAATTCATTGGCCAGCGTCACACTGCGGTGACGACCGCCGGTACAACCAATCGCAATCACCAGCTGGTTTTTTCCTTCCTTTACATAGTACGGAATCAGGAAGGTGATCATATCCTCCAGTCGTGTCAGAAACTCTCCGGTCTGCGGATAGGATTTTACAAAATCCTGCACCGCCTTGTCGTTTCCCGTCTGACGCTTCAGCTCCTCTACGTAATACGGATTGGGAAGGAACCGAACATCAAACACAAGATCTGCGTCGGTAGGGATTCCGTATTTAAATCCAAATGACATCACCGATATCATCAATGAATTGTATTTACGATTCTCCTGGAAGATCCGAACCAGCTCCTGTTTTAATTCTCTGGTCAGGAGATTCGATGTATCGATGACGTAATTTGCTTTGGCCTTTATGTTCTTAAGGACCTTGCGTTCTGCATGAATTCCATCTTCGATTCTCCCATCCGGCGCCATCGGATGGGCACGCCGGCTCTCCTTATACCGTTTGATCAGTGTCTCATCGTTGGCGTCCATAAAGAGGATTTCGTATTCATACCCCTTTTCACGAAGTGCCGCCAACACCTCTTCCACATAGGCAAATGGCTGATCTGCACGAACGTCCAGTCCCAGCACCACCTTATTGATTTCGTTCCCGGGCATGTAGACCAGTTCCATGAACGTATCCAACAGACGAACCGGAAGATTGTCCACGCAATAATACCCCTCATCCTCCAGCATTCTTACCGCGGTAGCTTTTCCCGATCCGCTCATTCCGGTTACAACAACAAAACGCATTTAAAACTCTCCCAGATAGATGACTTCTTCTTCCAGCTGCACGCCAGCCATTTCCTGCACCTTCTGCTGAACTGCAGCAATGACACTTCGAACCTCTGCCGCACTGGCATTGCCCCGGTTCACAACAAAACCGCAGTGCTTTTCAGAAACCGCCGCATCACCTGCCGAAAATCCGCGAAGTCCCGCGTCCATGATCAGCTTTCCGGCGAACATTCCCTCCGGCCGTTTAAAGGTACTGCCGGCACTGGGATATTCTAGCGGCTGTTTCTCCCGCCTGCGTCTTGCAAACTCGGCCATTTTCGCCCCGATTTCTTCCGGATCCGCCGGATGAAGTTCCAGCACCACCTCCAGCACAATTGCGGGAATCTCTTTAAACAAACTATGTCGGTACCCAAAATGCAGTTTCTCTGCCGGAATGGTCTGCAGCGATCCATCCGGCATGCGCGCAGTTACCTCTGCGACCACCATGTCCATACTGCCGTCGTAGGCTCCGGCATTCATAACCAGTGCTCCACCCACAGATCCCGGAATTCCGCCGGCGAACTCCAAGCCGGATAGCCCATTCCTTCTGGCCAGTTGTGCAGCCGCCGCAAGGGATGCCCCGGCGCCCGCAATCATCGTGCTTCCTTCCAGCCGAAGGGATGTCAGATCATCCGTCGGTTCCGTTTCCTCTTCCTTCTGCTCGGCGGTATCGGTCGCAGGCATCGTTCCCTGCGTGTTCATGGTGATCACGCAGCCGTGAACACCACCATCACCCACCAGAAGATTCGTGCCTCGCCCCAGAATAAACCACGGCTCTTCCCTTTCTTCCAGATAGCGCAAAAGCTCCTGCAAAACCGACCTTCTGGTTACACAGATATAGTAATCCGCAGGACCTCCGATTCGAAAGGATGTATGACGGGCCATCGGTTCTCCCCGCAGCACACGTCCTTCTCCGGCAATTGACTCTAATTTTTCAAGATCGACCATTTAGTCCTCTTCACTCTCATGCTTGTGTGTCAACGCATTCTGCACGCGCTTATACAGCTCCTGCGCGGCATTGTAGCCCATTTGCTTCTGACGATGGTTTACTGCTGCCGATTCGCAGATAATGGCAAGATTCCGTCCCGGGCGGATGGGGATGCGATGGCATACCACCTGATTGCCAAGATACTCCGTATATTCCTCCTCCAGTCCCAGACGGTCATACTCCTTGTCCTTGTCCCACTCTTCCAGTTGAATCACCAGATCGATGTTCTGCGTATCACGCACACTGGACACACCGAACAGCGTCTTTACGTCGATGATTCCGATGCCGCGCAGCTCAATAAAGTGCTTGGTAATATCCGGCGCCGATCCGACCAGTGTCTCCTCCGAAACCTTTCGAATCTCCACCACATCATCACTGACCAGGCGGTGTCCTCTCTTAATCAGCTCCAGTGCTGCCTCTGACTTACCGATGCCGCTTTCTCCTGTAATCAGTACGCCTTCGCCGTACACATCCACAAGCACGCCGTGAATCGAGATGCACGGTGCCAGCCGCACATTCATCCAGCGAATCAGCTCTGCCATGAACACCGAGGTTGCCTGCTTCGTCTGGAGTACCGGAATGCCATATTTAACGGCATATCGCAGAAAGATCTCATCCGGCTGCAGATCCCGGCAGAAAATAAAGCATGGGCATCCCATCCCAAAGAGCTGGTCATAGATCTGTTCCTTCCGCTCCGGTTCCATATACGACATGTAGGAATATTCCACAAATCCAAGGATCTGGATTCGCGCCGCATCAAAGTGTTCAAAATACCCGGTCAGCTGTACAGCCGGACGGTTGATATCCGGCTGCTTGATCTTGATCTTTGTAATATCGATTTCCGGTGTCAGATTGATCAGTTTTTCCTTCTCGATTACTTCGCTAAGCTTCACACTTGCCATGTGTTGTATCCCTCCCTGGAATGATACCCCATCCCAACTATATATGTATCTGTTCAGCACCTGCCCTATTCAACATGAACCTTCTGCTTGCAGGCAAATCCACAACTGAAATTGGCAGGCAGCCAGGGCGTGCAGCAGCCTTTAGCTACTGTCCCGATGCCCAATGGCGGCGGGTGAACACACCTTTTAACCCCGAACAAATACAGTGTATCACAGATACCACCTTTTAATCTGCGCGATGTGTCGCCTCCGGATGAAAATACCGGAAAACATTTTCCGCCGCCTCCGGAGGAAGCTCCGGAATGTCTTTCAGCTCCTCCAGACTGGCCAGACGAATCTCCTCGATGGACTGGAAGCGACGCATCAATGCTTTTTTCCTTGCCGGTCCGATCCCCGGAATATCATCCAGTCTGGAATGCACCTGACTCTTTGTACGCAGGGAACGGTGATATTCGATGGCAAACCGGTGGGTCTCATCCTGAATCCGTGTAACCAGTTTAAAGCCTTCTCCGTGGGTATCTATCGGAATTTCCCGGTTATGAAAATAAAGTCCCCGGGTTCTGTGATGATCGTCCTTCACCATGCCTGCCACCGGTATATCCAGTCCCAGTTCCGAAAGGACCGAAAGGCAGATGTTCACCTGCCCCCTGCCGCCGTCCATTAGGATCAAATCCGGAAATCTTGTGAAGCTCCCCAGTTCCGCATCTTTGTTTTGTTCCTCCAGCTCCCGTGCTTCCTGAAGGCCATGGGTAAATCGCCGGGTCAAAACCTCTCGCATGCAGGCATAATCATCCGGTCCGGCCACCGTCTTTATGCGAAATTTGCGATAGTCGCTTCGCTTTGGCTTGCCCTTTTCGTATACAACCATGGACCCAACATTCGCAAAGCCGCTGATGTCCGAAATGTCATAGCTTTCCATGCGGTCAGCACAATCAATTCCCAGAAGGGAAGCGATTTCATGCACCGCGCCGATGGTCCTGCCCTCCTCCCGCCGAAGCCGTTCCTTATCCTTGTGCAGCAAAATACCGGCATTCTCCGTTGCCAGCTGCACCAGACGTTCCTTTTGCCCCTTCACCGGGATCAGAATGCTGACCTTTCCGCCTCTTCGCAGCGAAAGCCACTCCTCCAGAACCTCCCTGTCTTCCAGGTTCTCCGGCAGCATAATGGTCCCCGGGATGTACGGTGTCCCTGCGTAAAACTGCTTCATGAATTCCGAGAGAATCTCCGCTTCGCGTTTTCCTCCCACATGGTTCATGTAGAAGTGTTCTCTTCCCATCAGTCTTCCGTCCCGGATAAAGAAGGTCTGAATCACGGCATCCGCATCCGCATTCTCATGATCCATAGCAATACCGATAATATCGCGATCCTCTCCCACTCCTTCCGACATTTTCTGCTTCTGTGAAACCTGCTGCACACTTCGGATTAAATCCCGCCAGCGGGCCGCTTCCTCATAGTTCAGTTCCTCGGCAGCATGTTCCATTTTCTGCTGAAGATCATCCAGAATCAGACCGTAATTGCCGGATAGAAATTCAATGGCCAGATCCACTCTTTTCCGATACGCTTCCTTGCTCACTGCACCGGCCAGACACGGTCCAAGGCACCGCTTCATCTGGTAATTCAGACAAGGGCGCTCCTTTCCGATGTCTCTTGGAAGTACACGTCCGCAGTTTCGCAGCCCATACATCCGGTTCAGCAGCTCAATGGTATCGTGTACTGCCGCTGCACTGGTAAATGGGCCAAAATATTTAGCCTTATCCTTTTTACGGATTCGCGAGAATAGAATTCTCGGATAGTCCTCCCCTACCGTCACCTTGATATACGGGTAGGTTTTATCGTCCACCAGAAGCGTATTGTATTTTGGCCTGTGCTCCTTGATCAGATTGTTCTCAAGGATCAGCGCCTCCAGCTCCGTATCCGTGACAATGTATTCAAATCTCGTGATCTGCCGCACCATTTGATCAATGGCAGGTCCGCGGCCGATATTACTCCGAAAATACGATTGCACGCGCTGATGCAGAACCTTCGCCTTTCCGACATAAATAATCCGGTCGCCCTCCCCATGCATGATATAGACACCCGGCTTGTACGGCAGCTTTTTCAGCTCGTCCCGATAATGAAAGTCGGTTTGCGGTTTGTTTTTAACGTCTTCCGTCTCACTCATATCTTTGATTGTTCGTCCTTTGTTCAGGCACGGTATATATGTATTTGCTGCATCTATTATACCCACCAAAAAGCGGGACTTCCCACTGGGAAATCCCGCAAATGAATCTCATATCTGCTGTGACATTACAGTGCACTCGCTAGTACATCGTTTGCAAAATAACTGGCCTAATAACGCAGAACTTTTTTCTGAGGGTGCGTGTCAAAAAACGTAGGCGTAGCGGGCTACGCTGAGGATTTTTGACACGTGCAATCAGGAAAAAGGGCCAGTTAGTTAGGCTAGTTATTTAAAAATCGATGTACTAGTACATCGCCGGCTGGTGAATGAACTGTAACTGATTACCGCTTACTCGCCCATCGGCACATCCGAAAAGCGTCCTCTTGGCGCATCCGGCTTTTCCTGGTTGTCCTCTGCATGCTGCTGCGGCTCCGGTGTGCCGGTCACATTCTGCACAGCTTCTTCCGTTGAAGATGATACCGGCTCTTCCGATGCCGGATTCTCTTCTACCGGCTCCTCCGACACAGATATCTCTTCCGCCGATTTCACTTCACTCTGCGCCGCTGCATCAACCGATGCCCGGAAGGTTTCTTCCCGATGCTCTTCCTTGGCTAATTGCTGCTGAAACCGCTCTTCGGTTGTTTTGGCCTCGTTCTCCGGCTCCGGGATACCTTTTTCCTTCCGATACAGCTTCATAAACTGCTCGCCGGTGATGGTCTCTTCCTTAATCAGGTATGCCGCAATGGTATCCATCACATCCATATTCTGTGACAGAATCTCCTTAGCTTCCTGATAGCAGGACTCCATCATGCTGCGGACCTCTTCGTCCACCGCCGCTGCAGTGGCATCGGCGCAGTTCAGTGCTGCCCGGCCGTCCAGATATTTGCTCTCCACCGTAGCAAGACCCATGAGTCCAAACCGATCGCTCATTCCATACTGGGTCACCATGGACTTGGCCAGTCCGGTCGCCTTTTCGATGTCGTTGGAGGCACCCGTTGTAACCGAGTGGAACTTCAGCTCCTCCGCAGCACGACCTCCCAGAAGGCCGACAATCATATCATGAAGCTCTTCCTTGGAGTTCAGGTAATGCTCCTCCTCCGGGACTTGCATAACATAGCCAAGAGCCCCCATCGTGCGAGGCACAATGGTAATCTTCTGCACCGGCTCCGAATTCTTCTGGACCGCACTGATCAGCGCGTGTCCCACCTCATGATACGAGACAATCTCCCGCTCATGCTGGTTCATGACACGGTCCTTTTTCTCCTTGCCCACCAGAACCGTCTCCACTGCCTCCAGCAGGTCCTTCTGGCAAACGTATTCTCTGTGGTGCTTGACCGCGTTGATGGCCGCCTCGTTGATCATGTTCGCAAGATCCGATCCGACAGCACCGCTCGTTGCCAGTGCAATGCCGTTCAGATCCACGGTCTCGTCCATCTTTACATTCTTGGAATGTACCTTCAGGATTTCCACGCGTCCCTTGAGATCCGGTCGATCCACAATGATGCGCCGGTCAAAGCGTCCCGGCCGGAGCAGCGCCTTATCCAGAATCTCCGGACGGTTCGTTGCGCCCAGGACCAGAATTCCTTTGGCCGAATCAAAGCCATCCATTTCCGAAAGCAGCTGGTTCAAGGTCTGTTCCCGTTCTTCATTTCCACCGCCGTACTTGGAATCGCGGCTTCGTCCGATGGCGTCAATCTCATCGATGAAAATAATACACGGCGCATTTTTGGTAGCCTCACGGAACAGGTCCCGCACACGGCTGGCACCGACACCGACGTACAGCTCAATGAAGTCCGAACCCGTCAGCGAAAAGAACGGCACATGCGCTTCTCCGGCTACTGCCTTGGCCAGAAGCGTCTTCCCGGTTCCGGGCGGGCCCACAAGCAGCGCTCCCTTCGGGAGCTTAGCGCCGATCTTCACATAGCGTTCCGGATTGTGAAGGAAATCCACAACCTCCACCAACGACTCCTTCGCTTCATCCTCTCCGGCTACATCCTTAAATGTAATTCCGGTATCTCTCTGCACGTACTCCTTGGCATTGGACTTGCCAACGCCCATTCCCATGATGCCGCCGCCTTGTCCCATCTTGCGCATGATAAACGACAGTAAAATCCAGAACAGGATGACCGGCAGAATATAATTGAGCATGATCGACAGGATCAGGCTGGAGGAATCCGGCACGGAGCTGTCCACAATGACACCCGCCGCAAGGGCTCTTTTTGTAACTGCGTCATCATCTTCCGCTCTTCCTGTATAGTACCGATAGGGCGCCTCATCATCCGAAACATGTTCCTGCTTCAGCGCGATATTGATCTGACTGTCCTCCAGCTCGATCCGCGCAACCTTGCCTTCTTCCATCAGCTGCACAAAGTCGGAATAGGTCAGCTGGGTTGCTGCGGAGGTTCCGCGCATCGCATAGCTCATGAACAAAATGATACAAAACGCCCCCAGCAACATCATCAACAGGCTCTGATGATTGCGATTGTTGTTCCCATTCTGACCATTTCTTCCGTCCCTGCCGTTTCCGTTTCCGCCGGAGGAGCCGCCGTCTCCAAAAGGATTCTCAAAAAGCCGCAGCCGTTTCCTCCAGGAGCGAAGTCTTGCTTCCATTTGTCGTATTCTCGCTGTCATTCTCGTTCGTTATGTCTCCTAATATATGATGATGTTGGGGCCAAACGATCATTTGTCCCCAACGGATACCGGATCACTGTCTTATATATAATATCTGTGCATTTTCCATCGGGCAATGCACCAGTTGTGAAAAAAGACTGAAATCTTTCTAACGCTTTTCGTATTCCGGTGAACAGGTCAGGTGCATGCCGAGCCGCCGGAAAATCCCTTCATCTACATCCGATAGAATCACCGAGGAATGCACCTCACACCCTTTCAGCTTCGGGAGCTGCTGCATGGCAAGCTTTGCATGGGGATTATGGGCTGCGCTGATGGAGAGGGCAATCAGGAGCTCATCCGTGTGAAGTCTCGGATTTTTGCCTCCCAGATAGGCAGTCTTCAGCAGCTGGATGGGTGCAATGGACTCTGCCGAAACCAGCAGCTCCTCATGCGGTATCTGCGCATACTCCTTCAACGCATTCATGATGGCCGCTGCGGATGCTCCCAGAAGATCCCCGGTTTTTCCGGTAATGATCGTTCCATCCTCCATCTCAATGGCAACCGCCGGAAGGCCTGTCTGCTCGGCGCGTTTGGCTGCTTCCACTGCCACGCGTCGATCCTTTGGCGTAACATCCGCCTGCCGCAGCAGGAGTTCCTGCTTGTATAATTCCGCCGGTTCTGCCAGCCCCTTGCGTACGTTCACGGCACTTGCATAATAGCGCCGGATGATCTCCTGCTGGGATGCCTTGCAGCAAACTTCATCATCGCAGATCGCAAGTCCTGCCATATTGACCCCCATATCCGTAGGGGACTTATAAGGACACTCCGACATGATTCCTTCAAAAATCTGCCGCAGCACCGGGAAAATTTCGACATCCCGGTTGTAGTTCACGGTGGTTTCGCCGTAGGCCTCCAGATGGAACGGATCAATCATATTGACGTCCGCAAGATCTGCCGTCGCCGCTTCGTAGGCAAGATTCACCGGATGCTTTAACGGAAGGTTCCATATCGGGAAGGTTTCAAACTTCGCATACCCTGCTTTGATTCCTCTTTGGTGATCCTGATATACCTGGGATAGGCAGGTTGCCATTTTGCCGGAGCCCGGTCCCGGGGCCGTGACCACGACCAGCTCTCGTGAGGTTTCAATGTAGTCGTTCCGACCATAGCCGTCACTGCTGAGAATCAGCGGTATGTTAGACGGATATCCCTCAATGACATAATGCAGGTAGGACCGGATTCCCAGCCGCTCCAGCCGCTGGCGAAAATGATCGGCAGCCGGCTGTCCCGTATACTTGGTGATTACAATGCTGCTGACATAAAAGCCGCGTCCCTCAAACGCCGCCTTCAGCCGCAGTGCATCCTCATCATAGGTAATGCCCAGATCCCCGCGCACCTTGTTCTGCTCAATGGCATCCGCGCCAACCACAATAACAATCTCTGCCTTGTCCCGCAGCTGCTCCAGCATCTGCAGCTTAATGTCCGGTGCAAAGCCCGGCAGCACGCGCGAGGCATGATAATCATCGAAAAGCTTCCCGCCAAACTCCAGATACAGCTTCCCGAAGTGAGACATTCTCTCCTTAATATGCACCGATTGCAGTTCAAGATATCGTTTGGAATCGAATCCAATTGCAGAAGACGCCATTGCCTTCCCTCCCTATTTTCATATCTGTTCAGTGTTTCTCAGCCCCACTTTTCTACAAAGCCCTCTCCCATTGCCTCCGTCACATCACTGACGATGAAGAACGCTCTGGGATCGTATTCGCGGACAATGTCCTTGATCTCCACAATGTCCTTGCTGCTGCAGATGCAGATCAGCACATTCTTATGCTTGCCGGAATACATGCCCGTCCCGGTCACACTCGTGACTCCTCTGGAAAGTTCGTGAAGAATGTCGTTTGCGATCTCCTCGGAGCAATCGGAGATGATCATAGCACATTTTGCCGTGCGTCCTCTTGCCAGGATCCAGTCCGTAATTTTCCCCATGATGTATACGGAGATCAGTGCATACAGCGTATGCTCCACATTAAACACCACCGCACCCAGGATTACGACAATTCCGTCCAAAATCTGAATGATGCGTCCCACGCCGTACTGTCGAAAATACCGGTGCAGCGAATTCCCCAGCATATCCGTACCGCCGGAGGTAGCACGCGCCATCAGGAGAATACCGGTTCCTGCACCAAAGCAGATGCCACCGTATACCGAAACGAGAAGAAGATTCCCGGATGCCAGATCGTATTCCGGAAACAATCCCAGCTCCACCGTTACAATAATCCAGCTAAGACCGGTCCGGACAATGCTCCGAAAGCCGTCTGTCTTCCATGCAAACAGGAAAATCGGCACATTCACCAGCAGGTTGGACAGCCACAGCGGAATCTCGCTTCCCATGTACTGTCCCGTCACGTATTTGATGATGATGGCAAGGCCGGAAACGCCTCCGGTAACCAGTCCCGCCGGGTCAAAGAAATATTTGGTCGCACAGGTTGTAATGGTGCTTCCTATCAATATCAGCAGCACATCCACTGCATGAAGCCGTAGTCTATCCTTCATCGCATCCTTTCTGTATCAAAACGAAATGGTTCTCAGTGTCTCTTCTATCGCCTCTCTGGAGGCCTTTGCGGTTCCCTGAACCATCTCCGGCTTTCCGCCGCCCTTGGCGCCAAAGGTCTCCCTCAGAATCCGGTTGGGGATTCCGGCATCCTGCCCTCTGCTGCCGATCAGATATTTCCATCCGGTCTCGTCCGATCCGACAAAAACGCCTGCATACCGCCAGCCCATGCTGCACATGCGGTTCATCAGCTCCCGCTGGGCCGGAACGGACAGCTCCTTTTCGAACAGGAACCGGTCTCTTCCCTCTGCCCGGGCGCCGGAGTCCGCACCGCCTGTCCGCTCTCCGGAAGCCTCTCCCAGCTCAGTACAGAGCTGTTCGATTCTCGCCTCCACGTACTGCAGTTCTCTCTCCCGGCAGGTTTCATGCATGTAGGCAAGCTCTTCCTTGAGCCTTCTCACGCCGTCTGCCACCGCTTCCCGCGGTGCATTCATCAGATTCGATGCCTGCCGGAGCTGTTCCTGGTACTGCTGCATCTGATGCAGCGCACGTTCTCCGCAAACAAAGGTCAGCCGGACGGCATCCTGATTCTTCTCCGCCGAGAGAATCTTAATCAGGCCGATCTCTCCCGTGCTGCGCACATGGGGTGCGCAGCAGGCGCAGCAGTCCACACCGTCAATGGTCACAATCCGCACCGAACCGTCGATCTCCTTTTTGCTGCGATATTCCATGGCAGCAAGCTTCTCCGGGGACGGGTATGTGCAGCGGATATCCACGTTTTGCCAGATCACTTCGTTGGCCTTCTGTTCCAGCGTTCGCACGTCGTCCTCTTGCAAAGCACCACCCGTGTCCAGCGTTACGGTATTCTCACTCAGGCGAAATCCCACATTCTCGTATCCCCACAGAGAATGTAAAAGTCCGGAGAGCACATGCTCCCCGGAATGATTCTGCATATTGGAATATCGGTGCTGCCAGTCCAGTGCGCCATGGACGATTTGTCCAATGGGAAACAGGCTGCCGGAGTCTGTTCTCACAAGGTGCCAGATGACGTCTCCTCGTTCCAACTGTACATCCATCACAGGACATCCCGCCAGGACGCCTTTATCCGGCGTCTGTCCTCCCTCCTCCGGGAAAAACAGCGTCGCATCCAGTGCAATCCGCACGGTCCCCGCCTCTTTTCCCGGCTCTGCTGCCAGAAGCACGGCGTCAAATTCCCGCTGGTAGGGATGCTCATCGTATAATTTTCTTGTTGCTCCAACCATATGCCTTATCTTCCCTGCGACAGACTCACATGCCGCCCATTCACCTCTACCGAATGGATGTTGCGATTGAGATATACCGAAAATCGCGTCACACCGCTTTTCCGAATAGTTGCGTCCAGATTCGGATTCATATCCTCCAGCTCCTGCTTGAGCGTACTAAGGAGCAAATCCTGCGTATTATGGCGATGGAAAATTGCCAGGATCTGTTTCTCGATTTCGGAGTCTGCCGTGATCTTCTGCGAAATCCAGACCCCGCTGTCCCTTGTTGTCACGCTCAGTGACGGCAAATCCTTCAGGAATTCCGACAGCTTGCTGTAATGATAATTCCGGATGTCAAAATCCGGGAAAATCTTCACCAGACGGGAGCCAACTTCCCCCAGTCCCGTCTCTTTTCCGTCCGCTGCATTGTCCGTAATCATCTTGACGATCGCAGCCTCAATCTCCGATTTGTCCGTAAAGCCGGGCTCCTCCTGAGACACATCTCCCGGAAGGAATTCGTCAAACGCACTTTCCTGCGATGTGGTCACTGCCTCCTGGGCCGTTTCCGCTGACTTCTTCTTGCCGGGGGCCGCTGCGCCGCCTGCTGCCTTCCTGCCCGATGAGGGCTGGGCGGTTTTGCCCGTATTTTTGCGGCGATCCTTCCCTTTGCCCCGGGTGCCTGCATCCTCTTCGTCCGAATCGCTGCTGCCGCTGATTACGTCAAGGAAAATAAAGCGCTCACACGACACGCGGAAGGACTCCGGCGTCTTCTTCTCCCCCATGCCGATGACAACCTTGCCGGATTCCCGCAGTCTGGTTGCCAGCTTGTTGAAATCCCCGTCGCTGGAGCAGATACAAAAGCCCTGCACGGAATTCGTATACAGAATATCCATCGCATCAATGATCAGACCGATGTCCGATGCATTTTTGCCGGGCGTGTTGTTCGGCTGCATGACCGGCGTCAGTGAATATCCGGCCGAGCAGTTGAACCAGGAGCGAAGGCGCTCTTGCGACCAGTCTCCGTACATACGGCGGATTGTAATCTTGCCGTATTTGGACAGTTCGCTCAAAATGACAGAAATATATTTCGCGCTGATGTTGTCCGCATCGATCAAAAGCGCAATGTTGATGTCTTCCATAGCAGTTATGTGATCCCTTCCTGCTTCGTGTTCCTGTAGAGACGCCAGCCAGTGACGGGTCCTGGCAGAGTTGTCCGATCAGGGGACTCTCTCGCTCCATCCTCGGACCTAGCGGTGCTAAGCTCGCAGAATACGCTCGCAAGCACCGAGGCCTCGCAAGGCCCCTGATCTGGACATTCTCTGCCACCCATCGCTTTGCTGGCGTATGAACTGTTACTTTGTCACAAATTTTCCCCTGCTCCAATTCGTTACACGGTATGAAAAATTGCGAACAGAACGTATAATGAGAAGCGCAGTTTTGGCCAAGCAACGATAATTATATAGGATTGGAGGCTGCAATGCACGAACTTCCCATAATCCAGGGGCTTCTCGAAACCGCTTCTGCGGTTGCCCGCAAGGAGGAGCTATCACGCGTAACCTGCGTTACTCTCCGTGTCGGTGAGCTCTCGGATCTGGTGGATGAATGCATGCAGCTGTACTGGGAAATGGCCGGCGAGGGCACTGTCTGTGAGGGAGCCTCCCTTCGGATCCGAAGGGAACCTGCCACCTTTGTCTGTCGCAGCTGCGGCCGCAAATTCCCGCATTCCGAGGGCTTTTTCTGTCCCTGTTGCGGCGGGGATGCGACTCTTGTTCCGGGTACAGGCACCGGTTGTGTCGTAGAGAGCATTGAAGGTGATACCCCCGCCAATCCGTCCGTTTCGCCAATGTAAAATGTTCTACGTTATTCAGCACCGTGTCTGCCCTTGCAGACGCACCATTCATGCTGTGCCGTCGGCGCAGCCGCAGGAGGATGAACCATGATTAAAAACGATCTGAAAGACTATGTAGTGACCATTCCGGACTTTCCGCAGAAGGGCATCATGTTCCGCGATGTTACCACCGTTGCCCAGGACGCCGACGGCCTTCATCTGGCAATCGATGAAATGCAGAATCTGGTAAAGGATATTGATTTTGATGTTGTGGTCGGCGCCGAATCCAGAGGCTTTATTTTCGGCACTCCCATTGCTTACAACCTGCACAAGCCGATGGTGCTGATCCGCAAAAAAGGAAAGCTCCCTCGCAAGACCGTTTCTGTAGACTATGCTCTTGAGTACGGCACCGCTACACTGGAAATGCATGAGGATGCCATCCAGCCCGGGCAGAAGGTTCTGATCGTTGACGATCTGATGGCTACCGGCGGCACTGCCAAGGCCATGATTGAGCTGGTTGAGAAGCTTGGCGGTGAAGTTGCCGGCATACTGGTTCTCATGGAGCTCGAAGGGCTCAACGGCCGCGATGCCATTGCTCCGTATCCGGTATACTCCGCCATCAAGTACGAGGGCAAGTAATCGCCTATGAGCAAAAAATTCATTTCCTGGAATGTAAACGGTCTGCGTGCCTGCATTGGCAAGGATGTTTTCTATGAATTCATCCAGCAAGAGGCCCCGGATGCCATCTGCCTCCAGGAAACCAAGCTACAGGAGGGCCAGATCCAGGTGGATCTGCCCGGCTATCATCAATACTGGAATTATGCTGTCAAAAAGGGCTATTCCGGCACAGCCATCTTTACCAGGGAAGAGCCCCTGTCGGTGCAATATGGCATCGGCATTCCCGAGCACGACCAGGAGGGACGAGTAATCACATTGGAGTACCCGTCCTATTATCTGGTGACTGTATACGTGCCCAACTCCAAGCAAGGCCTGGAGCGTCTTGCGTACCGCATGCTCTGGGAGGACGCATTTCTTGCCTACGTCAAGAAGCTGGAAACAGACAAGCCCGTCATATACTGTGGTGATTTGAACGTCGCCCACCGGGAAATTGACCTGAAGAACCCTTCATCGAACCACCACAATGCCGGATTTACCGATGAGGAACGCGGCAAAATGTCCCAGGTCCTTTCCAACGGATTTGTGGACACTTGGCGCCATTTACACCCGGATACAACCGGCGTCTATTCCTGGTGGTCCTACCGGTTTCATGCAAGAGAGAAGAACGCCGGTTGGCGGATTGACTATTTTATCATTTCAGAAGCACTGGTTCCGATGCTGCGCGACGCATCGATTTATACCGATGTACTCGGTTCCGATCACTGCCCGGTTGGTCTGGAAATGGATGTCTAACACATCGCTGTTATAGAGGGAGATTATTATGTCAGAAGAAAAGAAAACCGCCGACGGAAAGATTCCGATGCCGGTTGCGAATTTCAAGGTGGATGCCAATCCCGGCAGCCATGTTAAGAAAATGATTGGCGTTGTCAGCGGAAAGGGTGGTGTCGGCAAGTCCTCCGTCACCGGTCTTTGTGCATTGTGGTCGCTTCGCCACGGATATCGGACTGCCGTTATGGACTGTGATATTACCGGTCCCAGCATCCCGCGCATGTTCGGTGTATCCAGCGAAGATATCTCCGTGGAAGGTGTGCATCCCGACGGCGAGGGCGGTACATTGATTCCCGCCGAAACCTCCACCGGCATCAAGATCATGTCCATGAATCTTCTCATGGAAAACGAGGAGCAGCCCGTCATCTGGAGAGGCCCCATCGTTGCAGGCGTAGTGAAGCAGTTCTGGACCGACGTCAAATGGGGCGATGTTGATTACATGTTCGTGGATATGCCGCCCGGAACCGGCGATGTACCGCTTACGGTCTTCCAGTCACTTCCCTTGGACGGCATTCTGATTGTGACCACTCCGCAGGATCTGGTTTCCATGATCGTAAAGAAGGCTGTTCATATGGCCCGCGATATGAAGGTTCCGATTCTGGGAATCGTGGAAAATATGAGCTATGTTCCCTGTCCGCACTGCGGCGAGAAGGTATACATGTTCGGCGAAAGTCACGCTGAGGAGGTCGCTGCCGGCGAGGGAACAGTGCTGGTCGATTCCCTTCCCATCGATCCCAACCTGGCCCACGCCATGGATACCGGCGCCATTGAATTCTATGAAACCACTGCTCTGGAGAAGCTCTCCGAGGTTCTTCCGGCACTGGAGTAGTTACGAATTTACCTGCATGCAGAAGGTTCGTATTGCATTGAAATTCGGATAGCGATTTGTGAGAAAAAGGACCGGTCGTCTACGCGGCCAGTCCTTTTTGATTGGGCAGAATGGATGCCATTCTCTTCATGCTTCCAAGCCGCATTCGCAAAGCCGCTGCTGCGCAGCTGTCGTTTGCTCATGCGGTGTTCTCTATCTCATCCTTCGCACTGCCTCCCAGGCAAGTAATAACAGATCAATCGGAAACAGCTTGCGGATAAAGCGGTGCAGTGTGCTGACCGGTCCCGGCGTAGATACCGGCATTCGCAGGGCGGCATCCGTCAGCGCATGTCGCACGACATCTTCTTTTTTAGAGGCAAAAAGGTAATTGGCTATTTCCGGATCACTCTCATCGTTTCTCTCATCCGCCAACGCAATGAATTCGGTATCCTTCACCCAATAGGGACATACGGCAGTGACATAAATGCCAAGCGGGAGGAGCTCTACGCGAAGCGCCCTGCTGTAGTGATACAGAAACGCTTTTGTGGCCGCATACACATTCAGTCTTGTGATGGGCTGAAACGCTGCCGTGGAGCATATCTCCAGGATCCTGCCGTTCTTCTTCATGTAGGGAAGCACCAGCTGTGTCATATCCACGGCTGCGCGGCAATTCAGATCAATCATTCCGTCCAGTTCTTCCCGTGTCTGATCCATTGTGCGTCCGATCCTGCCGAATCCGGCCGCATTGATCAGCATCAAAACATCCGGCTCTTCCTGCTCCAGAAGTTCCGCAACAGCATCTATGCTGTCTTTCTGTGTTAAATCCATGGGCAGAACACGCAGCGGTATTGTGGTCAGCTTCGCCAGTGCGTTCAGCCGATCTTCCCTTCTGGCAATGACCCACAATTCTTCCGGGCATTGTTCAAACAGAGCATGTTCTCCCTTGCAGGCGTCTTCCAGCTGTCGGATAAATTCCGCTCCCAGCCCGCTGGATGCCCCGGTTACCACTGCAATCCGTTTCCCCATTGCATTTCTCCCTTCCTTTGCATCTTTGGTCCCATTCACAGAACCGCTGTCATGCGGCATTTCCACATGCGGTTATTCTCTGCGCTCTATTCCTTCGTCGCCCGCTTCTTGCTCTTGGCCGCTTCGTTGTTGCGATAAATGTGTCCCAGGCCCTTTAGCAGCAGGCGGTTGTCAATGACAATCTCATGACGGCAGTACGGAGCCAGAAGGCGTCCCATTCCTCCCGTTGCCAGAATGCTTCCAACGCTTCCGCCCAGTTCTTCAATGTAGCGGTCCAGAACTCCATCGAGTGCCCCGGCTGCCCCATATACAATGCCGCTCCGCATGGCATCAATGGTATTGGTGGAAATCACTTTTTTGGGTGCCGAATAATTGATGCTCGGCAGAAGCGAGGTTTCCTTTGTCAAAGCCTCCATAGAGATCCCGGCTCCCGGCATAATGCAGCCGCCAAGATAATCTCCCTTTTTGTCCACGACGGTAATGGTCGTTGCCGTCCCCATGTCAATGATGATGGCCGGCAACGGATATTCCTCCTTAGCGGCCACTGCCGTTGCCACCATGTCACCGGCAATGGTGCCGGGGTCGTCGAGACGGATATTCAGGCCCGTTTTCACTCCGGCGCCGACGATGACCGGGCTCGTCCCGGTGATGATGTTGACTGCCTCCGAAAAAGCCGTGTTCACCTGCGGAACCACCGATGAGATAATGGCTCCTTCAAAGCCGTGGGGATCCATTCCCGCCAGCTCCATGGTGCCCTTTATCTTCATGGCATACTCATAGGATGTGCCCGTCCGATCCGTTGAAATCGATGCCGCCTGCACCACTTCATTCCCGTCATTGATGCAGCCAATGATGGTGTGCGTATTGCCGATATCAATTGCAAGTATCATGCGTTCCCTTCCTTCTCGCAGCCTGTCTGTGCTGCGCAGCAGCTAACCCAATGTTCCTCTTCTCCTGCAGGCGCCAGATTTCTGGTCTCCGGAACCACCAGGCACGCTTCTGTGGCCTTTGGACAGCGATGGTAAAAGCAGCAGGCACCTGCCGAATCTTCCCGCGCCTCTTCCAACTGCGTAAATTCCGTCTCCACCTCTCGAAGCGTCTTCGTTCCGTCATCTTCAATATGCCGGTTCCAGTCCGGCACCGAGGACAGAAGGAGTTTCGTATACGGATGTCCCGGATGACGATATACCGCCTCTGCCGTCCCCAGCTCTACAATGCGGCCGCGGTACATGACAGCGATGCGGTCACACAAATAATATACAACATTCATATTGTGAGAAATGAACAACATCGAAAAATTGCGCTGCTCATCGATCTCCTGAAACAAATTCAGGATCTGCGCTCCCACCGAAACGTCCAATGCAGAAACGGCTTCATCCGCAATCACCAGATCCGGCTGCAGCATCAGTGCCGCTCCGATGCAAACGCGCTGTCTCTGTCCTCCGGAAAGCTCTCTTGGATAACGATCCGCGTAGGCCTCATCCAGTCCGACACGCCTTAGCATCTGCTTCACTGCTTCTTCCTGCTGCGCCGCGGTACCGATGTGATGCGCACGCAGCGGTTCCCGCATGGTAAAGCCAATGGTTTTTCTGGGATTCAGTGCACTCATCGGATCCTGAAACACCGCCTGTATCCGGGCACTTCTCTCCTTCCGCCCCAGCGCCGAGATGTCCGTACCGGCTATGTGCACCGTACCTTCGAATGGCTGCAGGTTCAGGATTACATTTCCCAGTGTGGATTTGCCGCAGCCGGATTCTCCCACAAGTCCAAAGAACTCATCCTTGTAGATCGTAAAGGACACATCTTGCAGCACCTGTTTCCGGTTATTCGTTCCGGAAACCATATGATTCCTATCCTCATATCCGCTGTAGACATGTGAGACCTCCAGAATACTTTCCTTCTCTGCACCCATTTTCTCGTTCTCCGTACTAATACATCGGTGCCGGATCTTGTGCATCCTCGCTCGCAGGCGCCGAGGCTCACTCGGAAGGCACTGAACCAGGACATCCATCCGTCACTCTGTCACTTGGCTAGTTATTTTGCAAACGATGTACTAGCGTGTGCACAATAACGTTTCTTCCTCACAGATGCTCTCATCGTGACAATATACAACGTGATTCTCCCCAAGGACGCGCCTTTGCGCCGGCAGCCTGCGGCAGATTTCTGTTGCCTTCCCGCACCTGTCCGCAAAGGGACAGGGATCATGATGCATTTCCACAGCCGGGACCCTCCCCGGAATGGTCCGCAGCTTCTCCCCCTTCGCATCCATATGGGGGATGGACTGCATCAGTCCTTTGGTATATTCGTGTGCCGGATGCTGCAAAATCTCATCCACCGGTCCCTCTTCCGCAATCTTGCCCGCATACATCACCAGCACCCTGTCACAAAGCTGTCGAACCACCGCAAGGTCATGAGAGATGAACACGACGGTCACACCGTATTTACGATTGATGTGTTTGATCAGCCGCAAAACCTTCGCCTGTACGGTCACGTCCAGCGCTGTGGTTGGTTCATCAGCAATCATAAGCTTGGGCTGGCAGATGATTGCCATTGCAATGCAGACCCTTTGCCGCATCCCACCGGAAATCTGGTGCGGATAGGAATTATACTGCCTTTCCGGCTCCGGAAGTCCCACCTCCTCCATAGCCTGAAGCACCCGGCTTCGCCGTTCCTTCTTCGAAAGCTCCGGATGGTGAATGCGAAGGACCTCTTCGATCTGCGCACCCACCCGCAGGAGCGGATTCAGGCTCGTAAGGGGCTCCTGATAAATCATGGACAGTTCATTTCCATTCAAGCGTCTTCGATCCGGGCCATCCATACAAAGCAGTTCAACGTCCCCGTATCGAATGCTTCCCTGCGACGCCGAAAAGGATTCCGGCAACAGGCCCATCACGGCGAGATTCGTAATCGTCTTTCCGCAGCCGGATTCTCCTACAATGCCCAGAATCTCGCCCCGTTTTACCTCATAGGAAATATCGTCTACTGCTTTATAGCTGTTGTGCCCTTCTCTTGTCACCAGCGTCAGATTCTGCACGCGTAAGATTGCATCCTTCATGCCAGATACCTCTTTTTCAGTCCGGTTCCAATGCAGTTGAAGGCCGCAATGGTAAGAACAATCAAAAATCCCGGTGCCAGCGCGCACCAGGGCGCCTGAAAGAGAATGCTCTGTGCCTCGTACAGCATGCGTCCCCAGCTCGGTGTCGGCGGCTGAATGCCAAGGCCCAGATAGCTCATACTGGATTCTGCCAGAATCGCGTTGGATAAGCCTATGATCACGGTGGATGACAAAAGCGGTATCACATTCGGAAAAATATGCACCAGCAAAAGCCGAAGATCCGAATCGCCGAAGACCCGGCAGCACCTTACGAACTCCGCGTTTTTGTACTGCAGCGTCCCCGCCCGGACAATTCGCGTAAAGCTGGGTATGAACATGACACACAGCGCGGCTATGATCGTGTAGTTGCCATAGCTCATGATCGTAACAAAAACGAGGGCAATCAAAATCCCCGGGAAGGAATTGATAGCATCCATCACGCGCATGATGACAATATCCGTAACCCCGCCGATGTATCCGGACAGCAGTCCCAGCACCGTGCTGATCACTGTGCAGGATGCAACGGTACAAACCGCAACCAAAAGTGTAAATCGTCCTCCCACAATGGCACGGGAGAACACATCCCGTCCCATGTTATCTGTTCCCATCAGATGTTGCCAGGACGGCGGGGCAAGGCGCGCTGTTTTATCCATTTCATTGATGCCGTAGGGCGTCCAGAAAACGGACATTACAGCAAAAAAGACAATAATACCGGCCAGTATCAGTCCCGTCCGAAGCTCCCATTTCCCGTTTTTCATATGTCATCTCCATACGAATGACCTGCAAGTCCGCGTCACTGCCATATCATGACAGCCGGATTCTCGGATCTGCCACCTGCACCAGAAGATCCACCGCAAAATTCGTGATTACGATAATCGCCGCAATATACACCACCAGCGTCTGTGTCAGCGGAAAGTCTCGTCCTGTCACGGAGGAAATCAGCAGCCTTCCCAGCCCCGGCACCGAGAAAACCTGTTCCACAATGATGCTCCCGGAAAAGACGTTGGCGATCATCATGCCCAGCAGCGGAAGTATGGCGACAATGGCATTCCGAAGGATATGCCGGTAGAAGATTCTGGTCTCTGCAGCTCCTTCTCCCCTGGCTGTTCGCACATAATCCTTCCCCAACTCTTCCCGCACCGCCGTTTCTACGTATCTGGCCAAAATGGCGGTTTGCGGAATGGCAATGGCAAGTGCAGGGAAAACCATATACTGCAAAAATCCCGGCAAACTCTCCTCGTAGCTGATATATGCCCCCGGCGTAAACAGATGCAACGTCAGCCCGAAAATCCACATCAAAAGCACGCTCAGGAAAAATTCCGGAAACGACAATCCCAGTATATTCAGTGCGGTCAGGCCGGCCTGAACAGCCGGCGTTTTCCTTCCGGCCATAAAAACACCAAGAGGAATGGCGATCACAATGGTCAAGGCGATTGCCATTCCTCCCAGAAACAGCGTCACCTGCATATGTCCGCGCATCAGCTCCTTCACCGGCATGGAATAACGGATGGATGTGCCGAAATCTCCATGGAACAGTCCCTTGATCCAGTTCACATACTGCTGCCATAAAGGAAGATTCGTCCCCAACTGGGCGCGCAGGGCATCCAGTTTTTCCTCCGATGCACTCGTGCCTAGGATCAGCTGTGCAGGATCCCCCGGAATGATGTGGAATGCACAAAACGACAGGAGCGAGATTAGTACAAGAGTAACAAGTAGGATAAAAACCTTTTTTATAAAGTACCGCATAACCCAAGGATTGAATCAAGGGAACACGGACAATTCCGTGTTCCCTTGCATTTCGCACTGCGGCAGCTGCCGCGACTATGATTACGATGCCTGCACCTGATAAATGGCCGAGAAATCCACCGCATACAGCGGGTAGCTTTGGAAGCCGTCGAATTTCTTGTTGTACACCATGATATTCGCTACATCCTGAATATAGGCGCTGGCGGCATCATTGGTCAGCTCCTGTTGGCACGCTTTGAACTCCTGCTGCCGCGTGCTCTCATCCACCGCCGCCGCTGCCGCTGCATAGTGCTCGTCAAAGGCCTCGGAGCTGTAATTCACAAAGTTATTCGATGCGTCGGAGCGATATCTTGACAAAAAGGCAGTCGGAGATGCGATGGCGCCGTCTACAGAAACGATGGTCGCCTCATAATCGCGGTTTGTGTAGGTATTCTCCAGCCAGGTTGCCCAATCCACCTGATTGATGTTCATGGTAACGCCGATCTCCGCCAGCTGATTCACCAGAACCTGCGCCGACTCTACGTGGACCTTATATACAGACGGAACGGTCACCGTAAAGGTGAAGCCATCCGGATATCCTGCCTCTGTGAGCAGGTCCTTGGCCTTCTCGGTGTCATACGAATACACATCCGTCAGAGAATCATCATAATACGCAGACAATCCCGGAATCATTGCCGTCCCCAGCACCGTACCGTAGCCATAGTCCACCGTATCGATGATATCCTGCGGATCCACGGCATAGCAGATTGCCTGCCGAACCAGTACATCATCAAACGGCTCAGCCGCATTGTTCAGATAGAGTGCCTGCACCGCATTGGAATTGCCCACATAGACGTTCACGTCAGAGGCATTGAGCTGCTGCGTCACCGAGGCATCGCCCATATATCCATCAATCGCACCGGACTGGAAATTCATGAGCTCCTGCGAGGAGTCTGCAAGGAAACGTACCGTCACCTGATCTAGGTGCGGCTTTGTCCCCCAGTAATCCGCAAATGCGGTCAACGTCACGTGATCCTGTACTGCATATTCCGTCAGCGCAAATGGCCCCGTTCCGATGGGCGCAGTTGCCAGCTCGGAATTGTTGTCCGAATCCTTGGGAACAATCGCCTGCGAAGCCTGCGCAAGAAAATCCGTATTCCCCTGTGCCAAATGAATCACAATGGTTTTATCATCGGCTGCCTCAAAGGACTCGATGTTCTCATACCCTGTGATCTTGCTGTCAATGGCAAGCTGAATGGAATACAATACATCCTCCGCGGTCACAGCCTCTCCATTATGAAATTTCACACCATCGCGGAGCGTAAAGGTATAGGTCGCTGCATCCTCGCTGATGCTGTAATCCGATGCAACCGCTCCCGCGAAGGTACCATCCGGCTGGACCTTTACCAGACCCTCATAGATGTTGAAGTAAATACTCTTCGCATCGGCCGTGGTCGCAGTAAACGGATCAAAATTATCAATTTCCGTGGCAAGGCCGAATACGAAGCTTCCGCCCTCTGCCGGCTTAGTTTCCTGCTCCGTGCTTGCAGAAGCCGATTCATCCGATGCTGCCAAAGTAGTGGAGGAGACTGCAGACGAAGTGTCTGCGTTTGACGCGCTCTGCGCGCACGCTGACAAAACCAGCGCCGATGCAAGAGCACAGGTGACGAGTAATGATTTCTTTTTCATAGTTTTCCTTCCTGCTGCTGTTCCGCTTTCCCGCGGATATAGCGCAGGCACAGTATGGCACGCAGGAAGAAAATGTGCAAGAGCCCAATTCCAGACATCCATCCGCCGTCCTGTTGCTTGGTTACCGTACAGACGCCGTCTTCAGGCTCACCTTTACCTCAAAGCTCGCCCCCTCGCCGGCCTTGCTGCGGACCTGAATGGATCCCCCCATCGTCGCCATAACCTTCCTGGCGATGGAGAGCTCACTTTCCGGCTGATCAAACAGGACCGGGAGCTTGTCTTCGGCAATGCCCTGTCCGTTATCCGTTATCCGAAAATGATAATAGGCACTTCCCCGGACCGGCGGCTCTGACGATGCCTGCAGTGTAATTGTGCCTCCCATTGCCGTATTCTCGATGGCATTTTCCAGAATGCACAAAAAGGCCAGCTCCAAGCCTTCCTTACCTCCGCACACCTGATCCGGCATTCCTTCTGTCATCTCTACAGAAAATGCAATGCCCTTTTGGCGGCACTGCGGCCAGATCACCAGCCTGACAAGGTCCAGACAGGAGCGCACCGAAAAGGTTTCCTCCGACAGCGGAAGCCGTTCGCTTGGGTTCAATCCGGAAATCGCTGCAAGATCATGCATATATCCCGGCATTGCACCGGCAGCGTCTGCTATTTTTTCAACCTGACGACGAAGCTGATCCGGACGCTTTTCCTCCTTTGCCGCACGAGCCGCGCTCTGTATACTGCCCATCTGTCCCTGCAGAAGGCTCTGCATGCGCCGGATAGATTTATCTTTTTCCTTGCTCAGGATTCGCTGCTCGCTCTCCTTATGGGAAAGCTCTGCCTCCTGACGAGACAGCTCCCGCTGCAGGCGCAGAACCGTACCCTCCAGCTCACTCTTCTGCTTCTTTTCGCTTTGGAGAAGCTCATCCTTCTCCCGGATCAGCGCGTCCTTCTCCTCATCGGCCCTCTGTCTCGCTGCCTGCAGTGCGTCCGCCTTTTCCTTTGTCAGCTGCTCTTCCTGGAACTGCGCATCTTCCTGCGCCTTTTTCTTCGTCGCATTCAGCTCCCATTGGAGCTTGAGAATTCGGTCCTGATAGTCCCGATTGGAATCTTCCTTTTCTTTTTGCACCTCCGCCAGCTGCTTCTCCAGCGCGGTAAGCTTCTCCTGCAGCTCCTCTGCCGCCTTCTGTGCGTCTTCCTTTTCCTTGACCAGCGCTTCCTTCGCCGCGGTGTGCTTTTTCTTTTCTTCCTTCCAGCTGTCGGTAAACTGCCGGCTCACCTGCCTTCTGGCCGCCTCAACTGCTTTTTTCTGTTCCTGCGCTGCCTGTTCCAGCTTAGCCTGAATCAGCTTCATCGCAGCATCCGACTCTTCCTGCGCAATTCGCTTGGTGTCTTCGATCTCCTCTGCTGCCTTTTTCTGAATATCCTCGATGCGAGGCAGATCCTTTTCCTGCCGGAGCCGTTCCAGCTCCTTTTCCAGTTCCTTCCGATCCTTCGCGTCCTTGCGCTTTTCACGGCGCCGCTCGTGATCCAGATCACTGATTTCATCGAACAACAGATACAGCACCGTACGTCCGCCTTCCTTGTAGGCAGATGCAATGGTCATATGACAGGGGTATTTGGTTTTTTCATCTGCATGCTGCATCGTCACCTGCAAAGAAAGCGGCTTCGGACGCTTCAAGGCTGCCATCTCCCCCACAAGGGTCAGCGCCCTTTTCTGATCCTCTTCCGGCATCATGAAGAAGACGTTCTGCTCCATTCTCTCGTAGCAGATTGCCTCGTCCAACCCCAGCTGCTGAAAAAACCACCCGCTGACGTACATGACGCGAATGTCGTTCCCCAGTACCGTCAGTGTAATAATGCCGCCGGGAAGGGAATCTGCAAAGGTACGAATTTGCTCCACATCCGTCCGGATGTACTTGCGGGACATTTCCACATAGGCAATCAGGAAGCCCTCTCCATCCCGCCGAAGTGCCAGTGTCACACGAAGATTAACGCTGGACTCCTCATGCTTGGGAATCAGGTTCACGTCAAATACCGTAACGGTAACCGGATCCAATCCGGGAGCAGAGTGAATGGCAGCAACATCCACCGTATATGCCTTCGGATCCTCCTGCAGCGATTCCCGAAGAAATTCGCGAATGGAGCGGACATTCTTCAAATGCCGGATCTCATTGGGTGTAATCCAAATGATATCATCCGACAAAAAGTCGCATACAGCGTCTGCATCCTTCTTTGTGAAATACTGTGTCAGAAAATCCTTTCCAAAATCAAACGCACTCTGCATAGTTAAACCCTGATTCTATCGTATATGTTTCGTAACTGCTCCAGCATCCGCAGCTTCTCTTCCATGCGCCGCAGACAAACATAATTCGCCTTGAATTTTCTGTACGCGGCGGTCAAAGGTCAGAATGCCGTTGATCTCTTCCTCCACATCCGACACCTGCGTATAAACCCAGGCACAAAACCCTTCCTTTGAAAGCGCATCCGCCTTCCGGAGCAAATTCCAAAAGCCTTGATTCAGCGCCGTCAGATCCTCGACTCTGCCGTAGCCATACGTCTTCGCGCACGCCGTATGTCCCTTTATCCCAAAGGGAAGTCCCCCAAATTCCGACAGTACACGAATTCTCGTATCCCTTCTTCTAAAAACCAGACGCAGATAATAATGATGGATACGCTGAAACTCACCCCACCCCTGATCAAACCATCCGCTGGCCGCATCAATCAGATGCTCCGGATCTGCCTCCCGAAGATGCCCCGTCAGGCGCTTTGTTTCAAACTGTCCCCAGCCCTCGTTGAAAATCACCCAGGTACACAGACACGGATGGGAATGAAGGATCTTTGCCGTCTCCAGCATCTCCCGCTCAAATTCAAGTCTTCCCTCTTCCTGTGACCGTCCCAGTAAAAAGACGTGCGTATCCCGGATTCGAACCCCCAGCTGCAGCAACAGCGTTGCGCCATACGTGACAAACCATGCCCGAAGCCTTCCCCCGCCGCACACCATGTCCTGCCAGACCGCCATTCCCAGACGATCACAGTGGTAATACCAGCGCTCCGGTTCTATCTTGATGTGCTTGCGCAGCATATTGAACCCCAGCTGCTTCATGCTGACAATATCATGGATCAGTGCCTCGTCTGTTGGCGCCGTATACATGCCGTCCGACCAGTAGCCCTGGTCCAGCACGCCGCGCTGGTGCTGCGGCAGTCCGTTCAGTGTCAGCTCGCGAAGTTCTCCTTTTACGTTGTGCCTGTTCCTTCCGACATCCGTTTCCGAGCAGGTCTTCCTCTCCCCCGCGCTCCCGATCTTCTCCATCGGCGCCGACCCGAAATGCCGCAAGGCAAAATAGGAATCCGTCTCATCCAGTCCCACGAGCGCCGTAATTCCGTAGAGCCAGGGGGTCTCCTGGGACCAGAGGGCCGGCTTCCCCGGCAAAGAAACGATGCACCAGGTATCTGCCGAAATCTCTGTTTCCAAAAGGATTGGCTTTCGAAGCCGCAGAATATCCTTTGAATCCCGAAGATAGTCCTCCTTCTGCAAGGCCGCCTCCCGAATCTGCAAGCGAACACTCTGATTCGTTTCGACATGTGCCGTATTGACACGGATCTGTATCTGCGCGCCGCATGGTTTGCCTTGTCCTGCTGCCGGCGGTTCTTCATCCCGGCCGGTTGCGGGCATATTTCTCGTTTCGATGGAGCGCACATAGGCCGCCGGCACCTGCTCCAGCCATACGCTCTGCCAGATTCCGCTGGTGGCGGTATAGAACATGCCGCCGCGCTTTAGCTTCTGCTTGCCTCTGGCATGCCAGGAAGCATCCGAGTCATCCCGCACAGCAATCAAAAGCTCGTTGATGCCTTCCTGCAAATATTCCGCAATCTCCAGGGTAAATGGCAGATATCCACCGACATGGTCTCCTGCATACTGTCCGTTGATCCAGATCGTCGCTTCCTGATCCGCCGCCCCCACGTGAAGGAGAACCTGCGGCTTTTCTTCGTTTCGTTTCCACGAAAATGTTCTTCGATACCACAGGACCTCGCCCGGCTGAAGCTGTCTTCCGACACCGGAAAGTAAACACTCCGGAGAAAACGGAACACGAATTCTTCCATCGGCGCCTTCCTCCGGCCATTTCTCGCCACACTTTCGGATTGCGTATTCCCAGTATCCGTTCAGACATTGCCATTCCTGCCGTATCAGTGACGGCCTTGGATATTCAGAAAGGGGTATAATATCCGGATGCTGTGACAGCTCTTCTCCCCATGGGGTCAGAAGCGGCCGAAGAGGCGGATCGGAATGTTTCTTCATGTAATTGACCTGAATCCTTTCATAGTGGCTATTCAGCGCACATTCACAAGGCCGCTGCTGCGTCGCTTAAGGAAACGCTGATTACATCGGCATTTCCTTGGCCCCGAATAGTTACACTATCATAACACAGGATCCCTCATTTAGGGCTTCTCCACCTCCCAGCGGCGATACGAGTGTCTGGGCGGATGTGCCAGAAGCTCCTGCACCTTCTCCGCCAGATCATCGCCAAAGAAATCCACATATCCTTCCAGCGAGACCGCCTTTTCCCGAAGCGGCGTTGCGTTCTCCCACACCAGAATTCCCGCCGTGCCCCTGCCGTTTTTGGCCTCCTGAATCAGATTTTCCGCCGCCGCATTTCCATCAAAAGCTACCACAACAGAAGACCGTCTTTTGAAGATCTCATAATGAAAGCTTTTATACAGTCCCATGCTCTCTCCCATCGGAGATACCCGCACGCGGACTTCGGCCTTCTCCAGACGCTGCAGCTGCTGCTGACCAAGACGCGCCGGAGCAAAGCAGTATACCGCAAACGGTTCCTTTCCCTGCGTCCTTCGCAGCTCGTTACACTCCAAAAGATACCGCTCATATCCCTGCAGCGTATGCCCCAGCACAAAAAATACCTGTTTCGGATCCAGCGCATCTGCGAGCTTCTGAATGCAGTGCTGCCCGTTTTTCGTCATGCGCGTTATGCGCCCCTGCGTGTTAAAACTTCCACCGGCAATGATCACCGGTACACGGTCCTCCGGCAATTCTTCAATCTGGTCCTCCAGCTCCATGGCTGTATCCGCCTCGGGCGTCTTGGCCAGCGCCGTTTCCTGCCCGATTCGTGCATTTGCCTGCTCCATCTCCTCCAGGAGTACAGCCGCAAAGTCCCGTTCTCCTACCTTGGAACGAAATTCCAGTGTCTTCTGTCCAAAGTTCTCTTCACTTGCCTCAATGATAACTCGCTCCGAATCCCTCATAAACTGCTGTTCTTCATAGGTCAGATCCAGCAGATGTTCCAAGGATCTTTGTTCGTGCATCGGCGTCGTTCCGTACAGCGCTCCGCCGTCCGTTCCCTGTACACAATGAATGCCTGCCCGCAGATATTGATGAAGCGGATGTGCCTCCAGGCTGACCAGGTTGTTAAGCCGCACATTCGATGTCAGCTGGAATTCCAGGACCACATGATTCTCCCGAATGGTTTTGAGCAGCTCTTTCCCCTCCGGCGAGCTTAGGCTGCAGGTATACAGTCCGTGTCCGATTCGCATCTGCGGCATCGCCTGCCCCGGGGCCAGCGCTTCCTTTACGCACTTGATGCTCTGCTCCACATTGCCCCGCAGGCTGCTGTTCTCACCCGCATGTACACGAATCACAAATCCCGGGTTCTCTCCCGCAATCCGGACGATTTCTTTGAATACCGGCGCCAGCTCCCGGATATCATTGATCTCTTCTCCGACGAAATCACATCCGGCCACATAAGGATCCTTTGCCACTGCATGGAGTACCGCAAGATTCTGTGCCAGATAATTCTCCTGTCCCTTCACAACCGTCAGCGGAATCCGGCGCATGGCAGCCAGAAAGCGAATCATCACTCCCGTCTCCTGTAATACCTTCGGTAAGATATCATGGACCTGGCGCAGCATGGTCAGGGATTCGTGTTTTTTGACAAGGGTCGTGTCGCTGATCTCCACATACCGGATGCCCTGCTGCCGGTACAATCTTCCGATCCACAGGAGCTTGTCCTGAAACAGCGTGTTCCCTGCATACGCTGGATTCTCATGATCCTGCAGCATCTGCAGCAGCGACTCCCGCACGTCTTTGTCCGGAATCTTCTCGATGTCATGCAGCGGAATACGTCCGTCTTGGCCGTCTATCCCGGTGTATGTCACCCCCTTTGCAAAGACGTAGCGGTACACGTAGACCTTTTCCAGATCTGTAAATACCGCCTGGCCATCCTTGAGCACTACCAGAGATGCGCGTATCTTTACAATATTCTTCTCGGCATTCTCCGGATTGTTCAGAATCAGATCCGCAAAATTCAGAAACGTATTGTCTTCGATTCGCCGCTGCAGCACTTTCTGCGGCAGCGGATGCCTGCCCTCCTGCTGCCGGATGGCTTCTTCTGTTTTTAGACCGGCAAGACGCAGCCTCTCCCCCTGCTCGTCCGACAATACTAGGTGGAGCTTGCGAATGTAACGCATCGGATACCGTATCTGGTGCATAATGCCAAGGGCAATCAGCGTATCCGGCGCAAGGTTTCCGTTCATATGCGTATGAAGATCACTCTGGAATTTCAGCTCTCGCCGGATATAGGTTTTGAAAATCGTTTTCTCGGCAGGCAGCTGATAATCCTTTGTCTGACTCATTAAGGTCTTGGCAATCGCAGGGACAACCGCCTTCCGTTCAATTCTCCCGTCCGGCGTAATGTTGGCCATTTTGATATCCGCAAAGCGCAGTATGTAGACTTCCTCATTATCTCCGTTGATGTAGCATGGAATCTCCCCGCGAATGACAAAGAGCCCGTCCCGATTGACCGAGAGCGGAAGCCGGCAGATCTTGGCAAAGTTGCGAATCAGGTTCCCGGAATGGTGGTTGGGCGTTTCCAGCTCATAAAACAGCCTCTCCCCATCCCGGAACAAATTGACAATCATGTCCTTTTCGTTATCCAGAAAAAAGTAATTCCAATATTCCTTCATACAGTTCCTGTCTCTTGCGGTGTTGTGTGCGTCATCTTCCCAGTATTCTCTACTTTATAAAAAATTAAGGGGCCGCTTTCGTTAAGATTTCTTAACAGCCGCGGTTTCCTTTTTCTTTTTATGTTACGATAAACCTGTTCTTTGAAGAAAGAAACTCTTCTTTTATGATCCGGCTTCCGGATGATCCTACATGCATTTGTTCCCCAAAAACCATTAATTTTCTTGCGAAGTGATGTGCCTATGAATGAAAAGCTCAAGGAAAAAACAAACGAAGCCCTCTCCAGTGTTCTCCCCATCACACTCATTGTACTGCTTCTGAGTATTGTGATGGTTCCCATGGAGGTTGGTACCATTGCACTCTTCCTGACGGGGGCCGTACTGCTGATTATCGGTATGGGATTCTTCCAGCTCGGCGCTGAGATTTCCATGACGCCGCTCGGTCAGGGCATCGGCGGCCGCATTGTGCGGAGTAAAAGCCGGTTCCTTTGTCTTCTGGTCTGCTTTGCCACAGGCGCTCTTATCACCATTGCCGAGCCGGACCTTCAGGTCCTTGCCAACCAGGTTGCATCCATTCCCAACAACGTACTGATCTGGACCGTGGCTGCCGGTGTCGGTGTCTTCACGGCCATTGCGGTGCTGCGCATCCTTTTGAAGATCCCGCTGGCGAAAATTCTGCCGGTGTTCTATGTGCTTCTATTCGCTTTATCGCTCTTCGTTCCGAGGGAATTTCTCTCCGTTGCCTTTGATGCCGGCGGTGTAACCACAGGTCCCATGACCGTTCCCTTCATCATGGCTCTTGGCATCGGCTTTTCTTCCATCCGCGGCCGCTCCGGCAGTGCGGATGACAGCTTCGGTCTGATTGCTCTTTGCAGCATCGGTCCCATTCTCATGGTCATGCTGCTGGGTATTTTTTATCACCCTTCCGAAGCCGCCTATACAACAGTGAAAATCGCTTCGGTTGCCACCACGCAGGACGTTGCCGTCCAGTTTCTGCAGGCGTTTCCGCAGTACATTGCGGAGGTTCTGCAGAGCACGCTCCCCATTGTCGGCGTATTCCTTTTGTTCCAGCTTCTGACCAAACACTATACGGGACGCCAGATTCTTCGTATGATGATCGGCTTTGGCTACACAATGGTCGGCCTGATCCTGTTCCTAACCGGCGTCAACATTGGCTTTGCACCGGTCGGAAATCTGCTCGGCAGCGGACTGGCCGGCAGCAGCCTTTCCTGGCTCCTTGTTCCCATCGGCATGATCATCGGCTATTACATCGTAAAGGCAGAGCCTGCGGTACAGGTTCTGAATGAACAGGTTGAAAATATAACCGGCGGCATGATTTCACGCAACGCCATGAACCGTACGCTTCAGGCCGGCGTTGCCTGCGCCGTAGCGCTCTCCATGGTCCGGGTTCTTACCGGTCTTAGCATCTACTGGATTCTCATTCCCGGCTATGCCGCGGCTCTGATTATGGCCCATTTTGTTCCCACCGTGTTCGTCGGCATTGCCTTCGACTCCGGCGGCGTGGCAAGCGGCCCCATGACATCCACCTTTTTGCTGCCGCTTGCTATGGGCGCCTGCAGCACGGCCGGCGGCAATATCGTCACCGATGCGTTCGGCGTGGTTGCACTGGTTGCCCTTGCACCGCTCATCGCGGTACAACTCATGGGACTGATTTATCAGTACAAAACAAGCCGTCATGCAAGTGCTTCTGCAAGCTACGATGATGCGATTGTAGAGTTGTAGCGTTCGCCGCCCTGTCGCCCGCCTGCCAAGTTCAATCGTAAATTTGCGTACAAGCAGCGGGTTCACATTGAAATACGGCAGGTGCTGAACAAATACATATAAGGAAAAATCTATGAAAAAAGAACCGGCTTCTCTTTCTCCCCATCGCTCCCCCTCTGACGGGTTTCGCATTCTCCTCTCCATCACCAACGAGGAGGATCGGCGGCAGGTGGAGGAAACTTTTCGACAGCAGCACATTCCTCTTTTGTGCGAGCTACGTGCCAAGGGAACGGCCCCTTCTGAGTTTCTTGATATTCTGGGGCTTGGCGGCACCACACGTATCCTGACGCTCGGCTATGTTCGCAAATCACAGGTGCGCGATGTCTTCCGTGCCATCAACGGATCCCTTTCCTATCACCGAAGAGGGACCGGTATCGCTGTGACGCTTCCACTCAACGGAGCGCAGGGGGCTTTGGTCCATCTCCTGCAGGCAGGAGCCAAAGACGCTGCCTCCGACACCGACAATGCAGACCATTCCAAGGAGGAATCCACTATGTCCCAAAGCCATAACAGTTCCGTTCCGGCCTATTCCCTGCTCCTGATCAATGTTCATACCGGCTATAGTGATGCTGTGGTGGATGCTGCCAGAGAGGTCGGCGCACGCGGCGGCACCGTTCTGCACGGTCGCCGAATCGCACAGGAAAATGCCCTGCAGGACCTCGGCTTTGACGGACAGGAGGAGCAGGACAGTGTCCTGATCGTCGTCCCGTCCGAAAAGAAGACACCCGTCATGCAGGCCATCGCCGAAAAATGCGGCTTGAATACGCCCGCCCACGGTGTCATCGTGGCGCTTCCCGTGGATGATGTGATGGGATTGGTATAAATGCGCGGCAGGATTACACTGCCGCAATAATATCCTGAATCTCCTGCAGGCTCCCGGCAAAGCAGATTCCCTCCAGCCGATCCGGACTGGAGAGGCCGGTCTCAACCATATGCTCCAGGAGGCGCTTGAGATCATCGTAATAACCATTCAGATTGTAGAGGATGCATGGCTTCTCCGTGTGCTTGAGGGAGACCATGGACATAACCTCAGAAATCTCCTCCAGCGTCCCGGTGCCGCCCGGGAAAGCGATGAAGGCATCTCCCTTTTCGATCAGGAGCTTTTTCCTTTCCGCCATATCCTTTGTCACGGTCAGCTCTGTCAGACCTTCGTGCTGAAATTCTGCCTCCATGAAGAATTCCGGCTCCACGCCATACACCTTTCCGCCGGCTGCCAGAACACTGTCCGCAATGATCCCCATGAGGCCGCTTTTCGAGCCGCCGTATACCAGATTATTACCGCTTTCACCGATCCATGTCCCAAGCTCACGAACCGCCTCTGCAAATATCGGAAGGTTTCCTTCCATCGATCCAAGATATACTGTAATATTCATTTGTTCTCCTTAAGTGTGAAACACACCTGTCCAGCACCTTCAATTCAGAGGAAACTCTCTGCTCGCCGGCAGATTCACGATTGAAATTGACTGAACAACTCTACTGATATGCCCAGAAAGGACTCCCATGGCAGACACCGATGAAACAAAGAGCCTCGTCTCTATCATTGTACCAATGTACCACGCCGCGCCCTACATTGCGAATACCATTCGCTGCGTAGAACAGCAAACCTGGACCAACTGGGAACTGTTACTGGTGGATGACTGCGGCGGCGATGACACGCTATCGGTTGCCCAAGCCTGTAAGAGTGCCTCCCCTTTTGGCTCGCAGATTCATATTCTTCAGAATGAGAAAAATATGGGCGCCGCATACAGCCGCAATCACGGCATATCCTGCGCCAAGGGGCGCTACATTGCATTTCTGGATGCCGACGATGTCTGGCTCCCGGACAAGCTGGAAAGGGAGCTCTGCTTCCTGGAAACCAGTGAAAGCGGCTTTGCCTTCACCTCCTATGAATTCGGTGATGAAAATGCACAGGGAACCGGCAAAATTGTCCACGCCCCTTCCTCTCTTTCCTTTTCCAAGGCTCTTAGCCGAACGGTTATCTTCACCTCCACCGTTCTGCTGGATACGAAGAGAATCCCCAAGGATCTGATTCATATGCCGGATATCGGTTCCGAGGACACTGCATTGTGGTGGAGCCTTCTGAAAACCGGCATCGTCGCCTGCGGTATCGACGAGGTCCTGACCATCTATCGCCGCCCTGGGAAATCGCTTTCCTCCAACAAGCTCTCCGCGATCCGCCGCATGTGGACACTGCTGCGACAGATCGGCGGCTGCGGAAGGATCCGTGCGTTCTGCCACCTCATCGGATGGGCCGTTCGCGCGTCGCTGCGGCGGATCTGATGTACTAGTACATCTCGATTTTGATACTCGAAAGTGCCCGATGGACCTCCTCCTATCCTGGAGCGATCGTCGGTGATGCTGTACAGATACACGACATAACGAAAAGAGCCGGGGGAAATCCACCCCCGGTTCTTCTTGTTCTGTTAGCAATATCAGAATGTCAGCGCATTTACTTCACAACTGTGAAGTCAACCACCTTTACGCCATCCACGGCTGCAATCTTATCACGGATTTCGTCTTCCTCAGCGCCGGCCAGCTTGCCTTCTGTCTCAATCTCCGTGGTTCCGTCTGCATTGTTTGTAATTGTGCCACGGTTGGTGAATGCCAGGCCGTATTTACCATCCGACTTCTGCTCCACCTTCATCTCCCCATACTGAACCATGTTGCAGTTGTAGAGGATGCCATTCGCGCAGCGAATCGGATACCCGGTTCCACCGGTCATCACATTGCCAAGATACTGGACGGTATCACCGTTTTGTACATACAGATACGCCGTCAGGGATACATTCTCCCCGTTGTCCCACTGATAGGTGAAATCCGTCACTGCCAGGACGTCGCTGTCATACCCGTCAATTGTCAGGTATGCATAGCCATAGTCCGCCGGCAGCTGTGCAATCACATCGTCATACGATGCATATTCTGCTCCCCAGAAGCGAACCGGCGTCTTTGCTCTTGCGGAGGCCAGAAGCTCCTCAAACTCCTCATTCGTCGAAATTCCAATATCCTCTGAGGAAGAGTTGATGTCATCGTTCTCCCGCACGAAGCCGCTGAAGGTTACGGTTCCGTCTTCCTCGTAGCGGTTCACATCCTTTGTGTAGAAGAGTCCATTGGTGTCCTTGCTGATCTTCATCTCGCCGTATTCATCCGAACCGCAGGCATAAATGACACCATCCTCGCAACGGATCGGGTCGTCTTCTCCGCCGCCGGAAAAGGCATTTCCGACGTTGATGAGCTGTCCGTCGCTGTTATAGGCATAGAGGTTAACAATGGAAGCTGCGCTGGTCGTATCGTCCAGTGCATACAGCGAATCGGTAATCGCCAGAACATACGGCGTCGAACCATCCACTGATATGTATGCAAAGCCTTCATTCTCACCGCTTAAATAGCTAAGGATGTCTGCATAGGAATCAAATGTATCCACACCGGCCCGTTCCTGTACAAAGTCGGCCGGCATAAAGTCCTCATCAAATTCCTCTGTCTCTCCGATCTGTGCTGCGACTTCCTCAGTTGTCTCCTCGGATGCTGCCTCCGTTGTTTCCGTAGCAGCCGTGTCTGCCTGATCAGCTGCTTCCTCTGTAGTTGCAGCCGGTGCAGTGCTCTCAGAGCTTCCACATCCAACCAGCAAGGTTCCCATCACACCTGCCATCAGTACCATTACAAGTTGTTTTTTCATAATCGTTTCTCCTTTCCGCAGATCTTTTCATGAGCGGTATCGGTCAAGCTTTTATAGGAAAAAGCTTGGAGTTATTATACCGCATTTCTATGCTAAAATGCTGCAAAGTTGGAGAGGATACTCAAACACCTGTTGCTTGGCGTGTGTACTGTTACGACGTATGAACGATTACCGACGGCTTATACATACAGAACTAAGATACGCCGCGCCCATCATCCCGGCCGTGTTTCCGAGGCTGGCCGGCACGATTTTCGTATTTTTCAGGAGAGGCGGCAATTGCTGCTTCACTTTCTTATTGATTTCCCGTATGACATACTCCTGCGCCATCACACCGCCGCCGAGAACGACCAGCGGCGGATTAAAGATGTAGATCAGGTTGATCAGCCCTATACAGATATCATCGATCCACGCATCAATCTGCTCCCGCACTTCCTGCCGGTTCATCGCCGCAAAAATTTTCCTGCCGCCATCCAGCGATGCATCTACTGCCTTGACCTTCTCCACCAGTGCTGTTGTCGATGCGCAGCGTTCATAGCACCCTTGCAGGCTCTCGCTTCCATCACGGCATTCCGGATGAAGGATCATTCCGCCAAAGCCTCCGGCGCAATGCGTCGCACCGCGAACCACTCTTCCGTCCATAACAATGCATCCGCCGACTCCGGTGCCATAGGTTACACACAGAAAATCCCGGCATCCGCGTCCGGCTCCGTATTGCAGCTCACCAATTGCAGCCGCATTGACATCGTTTTCGACGGCCACCGGCACATGAAATGCGTCCTCCAGCAGCTGTTTGACCGGCATACCGGTGTACCCCGGTATGTTGCTGTTGGCATAGAGAATGCTCCCGTTTACCGCGTCCACCTCTCCGGCCGTGCTGATTCCGATTCCATCCGCAGGCGGATAGGTTTGAATCAGAGCCTGCACCCGCTCCATGAGCGCAGCGCCGCCGGAGGATGCGTTGGTTTCGATTTCTTTAAACTCCGAAAGCTGCGTTCCGTCCCATACACCTGCCTTTATGGCTGTTCCGCCGATGTCCACTGCAATGATTCTCACACGCGTTCTCCTTGTTCATGCGGTGTTCTCGCCAAATTGTATCTATCCATCATCTGCCATATTTCAACGCGAATCTCCTGCTCACAGGCAAATTCTCGATAGAAACTGCAAAGTTCTAAATCAATCCTTGATCGCAGATACGAATCGTGCTGTAATTTCGGCCGGTCTTGTAATGGCGCCGCCCACCACCAGCGCATAGGCGCCTGCCCGGAGTGCCTTTTTCGCCTGCTCCGGATAATGGATGTGTCCCTCCGCGATGATTTTCGCCGGGCACTTCTCCACCAGTTCATGGATAAAGTCATAGTCAATTTCATCGCACCCTTGCGTTTCCGGCGTATAGCCGCGCATGGTAGTACCGACGAAATCAGCCCCCGCCTGGGCGCAGAGGATTCCCTCTTCTACCCTTGCACAGTCCGCCATAATCAGCTGATCCGGATACTTCGCACGAATGGCCGCAATGAATTCCGGCGCCGAGCTTCCGTCCGGACGAAGAGCGCTCGTCCCTTGCACCGCCACAATATCTGTACCGCAGGCGACCAATTCGTCCACTTCCTTCATTGTGACCGTGATATACATGGGGGTTCCTTCGTAGCTTTTCTTAATAATTCCAATGATAGGAAGGTCCACTGCCTCTTTGATCTGAAGAATGTCCCGCACGGTGTTGGCACGAATTCCGACCGCGCCGGACATTGCTGCCGCTTTAGCCATGAGTGGCATAACGCCGCCTTCTTTTGTGTAGAGCGGCTCATGTTCCAGAGCCTGGCAGGAGACAATCAGGCCGCCTTTGATTTGTTGAAATAGCGCTTCTTTATCCATAACTATGAAACCAACTTTCCCTTTTGAATGATGTGACGAAGTCCCAGATCCGAATCCATCAGCAAAATATTGCCATAGCAGCCCAGCGCAATTTTCCCGTAGTCCTTGCCCACGCCGATGGATTTTGCCGGATTCTCTGTTGCCGCCCGTACCGCCTCTTCCAAAGGCACTCCCGCCTTCTGCACGCAAACCTTCATGCAGTCATACAGATTGGTGACACTGCCGGCAATGGTTTCCGGGGCACTTGTCAGCACCGCTTTATTCCCCTTTACGGTCACCGCCTGACCTCCCAGCTGATAATCGCCGTCCTCCAGTCCCGTGGCCTCCATGCTGTCCGAAATCAGAATCATCTTCTCTGCGCCGATCATACGGAAGGTTGCATGTATCACCGCCGGATGCACGTGAATGCCGTCTGCAATCAGCTCCGCTTCCGCGCCCGCCTCCACGGCAGCCGGAATCGGGCCCGGTTCCCGGTGTCCAATCCCCGGCATGGCATCATACAGATGGGTCATATGGCTTGCACCTTTGCTGAACGCCTCTTTTGCCACTGCATAGCTGCACACGGTATGTGCGATGGATATTTTTACATCACCAGAACAGTGCTCGATGAATTCCATGGCTCCCGGTTCCTCCGGTGCCAGATCCACCAGTTTGATGAGGCCGCCGCTTTTCTCCTGCAGTCGCCGGAACATCCCTTCATCAGCCGGCATGATGTATTCCGGATTCTGTGCTCCTGCCTTCTTCGGGCTGATAAACGGCCCCTCCATGTTGATGCCGACAAGGTCCGCCCCCACTTCCGGCCGGTAAGCGGCCGCCTTCGTCATTACCTGGCTGAGGATTTCTTCGTTGTAGGACATGGTGGCTGGGCAAATGGCCAGTATGCCGTTTTTTAACTCATACTCTGCAATCTCCTGCAGCTCCTGCGTCATTGCCTGACAAAAATCATGACCGACTGCCCCGTGGAAATGAATGTCTACCAGTCCCGGAATGGCATACAGACCGCCTGCATCGATGCAGACTTCGCCCTCTTCGGCGACGATGTTCTCCTCCTGAATCTGATGGATCCGCGTTCCCTGTATCCGGAGATTCAATTTCTGAAAGTGGTGATTTTCGGTATACACCTGTGCATTTTTGATAATCATATCCTTGCCCGCCTTCGCTTCTCT
>CAVKRN010000005.1:0-73912 GCA_963658695.1 bacterium | reverse complement strand
ACGCTGAGGATTTTTGACACGTGCAATCAGGAAAAAGGGCCAGTTAGTTAGGCTGGTTATTTAAAAATCGATGTACTAGTACATCCAGGAAGAGAAAACCATGGCAGAAATTGCAATCCAATGTGACAACGTCAGTATCCGTTACATAACGGGCGACTTCAAATCCATCGGACTCAAGGAGTTCGTGATCCGGAAGCTTACCGGCAATTATAAGGTCAAGGAATTCTGGGCAGATAGGAACGTGAGCTTTCAGCTTGAAAAGGGCGAAATGCTGGGTATTGTCGGCTCCAACGGCGCCGGGAAATCAACGCTGCTCAAGGCTGTGACCGGCATTATGTTGCCGACAGAAGGCAGCATCCACACAGAAGGAAATGTGGCAGCGCTTCTGGAGCTGGGGAGCGGCTTTGATAACGATATGACCGTCCGGGAGAACACGTACCTTCGCGGAGCACTTCTTGGCTATACCCGAAAGTTCATGGATGAAAAATACGACGAGATCATCCGTTTTGCGGAACTGGAGGAGTTTCAGGATCATGCGTTCAAGCAGCTCTCCTCCGGCATGAAATCCCGTCTTGCCTTTTCCATTGCCTGTCTGGTTCATCCGGATATCCTGATTCTGGATGAGGTGCTGTCGGTGGGAGACGGTGCCTTCCGTAAAAAGTCCGGCGATAAAATGCAGGAGATTATTCAGGGAGGTGTGACGGCGATCCTGGTATCGCATGTCATGCCGCAGGTCCGCGAGCTGTGCACACGGATTCTCTGGCTCGATCATGGAAATCAGGTTTGCTACTCTGGGGACGTGCAGGAAACCTGCGATGCCTATGAGTGGTTTCTGTCCCAGAAGAAGAAAACGCCGCCAAAAAACGAGAAGGAGCTGCATGAGATGGCTTCCCGCTGGAGGAAAAAGCAGGCCGAGAGTGCTGCGGAAGGGAAAAAGTGATTCGCATGACAGAAGAAACAAGAGATTCCGTCCTTCAGGAGGATCTGAACCGGGTTGCCGATGATCCGGTGCTGCAGGAAGCACTGAAGGGAAAGAGAATTCTAATTACCGGTGCGACGGGACTGGTGGGATCCTGGCTTTTGCGCGCACTTGCCTGCATGAACCGAAGGGCCGGCAGCGGCATGGAGCTGTATGGCGTCATCCGCAGCATGGAGAAGGCCCGTGTAATTTACGGGGACGAGGTGATGTCACGCGGTGATATCCGGTTCCTTCAGGCGGATCTTTCTGCAGCGGATGCAGGGGACGTTATGCTGCAGGCACTTTCGGAAATGGGTGATCAGGAACAACCGCTTCTGGATATCGTCATCCACGGCGCGGCAGTGACCACATCCAAAACCATGGTGGAAAGGCCGGTGGAAACCATTCTGACGGCGATTGAGGGGACACATCAGGTGCTTTCGCTGGCAAAGCAGGCGGGGGCAAAGCGGTTCGTCTATCTGTCCAGTATGGAAATGTATGGAAACCTTGCGGCAGGAACCGGACAGGAGTATCCGGAAGATACGCGGGCAACGGAAGATCGCCTTGGCTATCTTGATCTGATGAATGTACGTACGAATTATCCGGAGAGCAAACGGATGTGTGAGAATCTGTGCATTGGATTCGGACACGAGTATGGACTTGACGTTATGATAGCCCGCCTGTCACAGACGTTCGGTGCAGGGATTCTTCCATGGGAGGGACGTGTTTTTGCCCAGTTTGCAAGGAGTGCCATGCAGGGCAGGGATATTGTACTGCACACCAAAGGCCGTTCTGAGGGAAATTACTGCTATACAAGAGACAGTGTCCGCGGTATTTTGACCATTGCGACAAAGGGCGTGTCCGGAGAAGCCTATAATGTCTCCAATGAGCGGACACACACAACCATCGCCGGGATGGCAGAGCTTGTGGCAAAGAACCTGGCCGGCGGGGCAATTCGCGTCGTCTATGACATTCCGGAAACGAATACCTATGGATATGCCGCGGATACAAAGCTCTTTCTGGATGCCTCCAAGCTCCGCAGCCTTGGATGGGAGCCGGAGGTGGATCTGGAGGAGATGTACCGCCGCCTGATGGCTTCGATGGAGTACATGGACCGTCACATCGAGAATGGATGAATCGGTAGAGTAAAGAGCAAGGAGATACTGCGCATGAAGCAGAGAAAATCTGGAGAGAAGCGTCCATTACGCGTTGCCATGATCGGGCAAAAGCGCGTTCCTTCCAGAGAGGGCGGCGTAGAGGTCGTTGTATGGGAGCTTGCAACAAGAATGCGGGACCTTGGGATAGAGGTGGACTGCTATAACCGGTCCGGCTACGGCGTTGTTCCGCGTAAGCATTACGAGCAAATCGCAGACAGAAAGGGATGGTTTCAGGATGGGATCCGCATCCTTACTATTCCGACGGTGCGAAACGGGAAGCTCAATGCCATTGTTTATTCTGTATTTGCTACCTTGCGTGCGTTATTCGGTCATTATGACGTAATCCACTTTCACGCAGAGGGACCTTGCCTTATGTGCTGGCTTCCGAAGCTCTTTGGCATTCGGGTCATCGCTACCATACACGGTCTGGACTGGCAACGGGCTAAATGGGGACATTTTGCCTCTCATATGCTGAAGGCAGGAGAGAAGATGGCGGCCAGACACGCGGACGAGGTAATTGTGCTATCGGCCAATCTGCAGGAGTATTTCCGGAAGGAATATGGAAGAGAAACGCATTTTATTCCCAATGGAATTGATCGTCCGCATGTGCAGTCTGCCGATCTCATCACAAAGCGGTGGGGACTGACCAAGGACTCCTACATGATGACGCTGTGCCGAATTGTGCCGGAAAAGGGGCTCCATTACTTATTAAAGGCTTACGAGAGTGTACAGACAGACAAAAAGCTTGTTCTGGCCGGCGGCCCATCCAACGCCGTGGAATACTTTGAAGAAATACAGGAGCTTGCGGCAAAAGACGAAAGGGTGATTCTGGCCGGGCTCGTGGAAGGAGACACACTGGCGGAGCTTTTGTCCAACGCCTATCTGTTCGCACTGCCATCGGACGTAGAAGGAATGTCTGTTAGCCTTCTGGAGGCAATGAGCTACGGGAACTGCTGCCTGGTTTCAGATATTGAAGAGAGCACAGAAGTGGTGGAAGAGCACGCACCTGTGTTCCGGCGGGGGGATACGAAGGACCTGCAAAGTGTACTGCAGGACCTGATGGACCACCCGCAGCAGGTAGCACAGTACCGCGAGGGCGCCTCTGACTTTATCTGCGGCAAGTACAACTGGGATGAAGTGGTGCACAAGACACTGGCGCTGTACAGAGGAGAATGAGAAAAGTTCACACATCAGGAACCGTCGCTTGGCGAGTGAACTGTAATATAATCGAGCGCATCCTCTGCCACTGCTTTTGCGGGATTGTGCTGCCGTGCTATGATTAGACATCTGTTGTGTGTATTCAAAGGGAGAGGTGTATGAGGAACAGGAAGGGAATCCTGCGAGCTGCGGCAGCGGCGGTGGCAGCATCGGTTGTGCTGTGTGCAGGACTGATGATGGCCGGGGCCGTGTCGTCTGCCGGCACAGAGGGAGATCGTTTTGCAGCGGCGGCGCTGCAGGCAGAGGCTGCGGAAGCGTACGCTGTGACCAATACGGCAGCGCTCATTCAGGGCAATAACGTGGTGGTTACTGCCAAGGCAACCTCCATTCCGATCTCGGATGACGGCGTTTATCATTTGCTGGCCAGTGCGGTGAATCAGGCAGACAATGCCGGAACAGAAGTGGCGGTGGCGCAGGCCGGGGCGGGAGCAACCTTTGTTTTTCCTCTGAATAAGAATACGGCGTCATCGAATCTCTACAGGAAGTTTACTGTCTGTGTGAAAAAAGGCGGTGCTTATGTAGCAGTATCCAATGCGATCTATGTTCAGAATCCGGAGGCCATTGCAACGCATACAAGCGCCAGAAGGGATCACGGCAAGAAGGGACTCCTTCCGGAATCCACGCTTTTGACAAGAGGAACGCTGAAGGCATCCGGAATCCAGCAGATTACATACAATGTCCTGGTGGGAGATATTCTTTCCGGTACAGGCATTACCTATAACTACAACGGAAAAACCTACACCTTCAGCCAGGCGGCTGTGGGACAGCTGGATAATCTGGTTCCGATGATGAATAACCAGGGAATTCAGGTGACGCTCATTTTACTGAACAACTGGAAGGCGGGCGGAACCTACGTGCATCCGCTGGCAAGAGACAATACAGCGCAGAATTATTATGCGTTTAACACCGTGGATCAGGCGGCCGTAGAGAAGCTGGAGGCGCTTGCATCCTTCCTGGGACAGCGGTTCTCCGGTACGGGGCACGGAACGGTAGACAACTGGGTGGTCGGTAATGAGATCAATGCCAGATCACCCTGGCACTATATGTCTGCCAGTGCCGGTATCAATGTCTTTACAGCTGAATATGCAAAGGCATTTCGCATTTTCTATAATGGTCTGAAGTCGGAAAACGCAAACTGCCGCGTATACACCTGTGTGGATAACGAGTATGCGGCTGCTGATTCGGCACTGCACTATGCAGGACAGGCGTGGCTGGCGCTGTTTAATCAGCAGATTGGTGCAACCGGTAATATTGGCTGGGATGTGGCAGTGCATCCGTATGATTATCCTCTGTACGATCCGATTGTGTGGCTGCAGGCGACCAATTACCCCACAAAGGTAAATCACACGCAGAATTCTCCGTATATTACGATGGCGAACATTGAGATCTTCACCGATTTCATGTGTACGCCGGCGATGCTCGCACCCAACGGACAGGTGCGCAGCATCATCTGCTCCGAGCAGGGGTATGTCAGTGCCTTGTCGGAGGATTATCAGGCTGCTGCAGTGATCTATGCCTATACGCAGGCGCTGAACAACCAGCACATTGATGCCTTCATTCTATCCCGAGAGATGGACCATCCGGTCGAGATTGCCCAGGGACTGGCAACGGGCGTGCGCAACCTAAGCGGGACTGCCAAGAAGGCCCTGACGTGGTATATTTCGGCTGAGAGCCAGGAGACGCAGGCGGCTGCTTCGGCCATCATCGGCGTGCCGATTGCGTCCATTCTCACGCCAAGGTGAGCAAGACGCCGTATGAGCAAAAAGCTACACAGCAGCAATTTTGCGAATAGGGGCAAAACAGGCATGAAAGCGTTTGAAAAGGGAAAACCCCGGAAACTTTAAAAGGTTCCGGGGCTTTTTGCTAAGGAGGAGACAATGAAGAAAAGAGCGTTGGCATTACTTTTGTCGGCAGCGCTGCTGACAGGGCTGTATGGCTGCAGCACAGCAGGCACCGGATCGGAGGAGCCGTCGGCTGCGGTGTCGGAGGAGGCATTCACAGCGGAGACTGCGGATAATCAGGAGGCGGAGACTGAGGATGCGGAGGAACTTTCCGCTGATACCGATTATACGACGGGGACGCCGTGGATGGATTCCAACATCGAGGCCAATGTGGCAGCGACCGGCGACGTGGATTTGAAGGATCATTTTGACCTTGCAGTAAACGGAAACTGGGTGAAGGAGAATCCGATCAAATCCGGCAACTATGAAAACGCGTATCTTCTTTCCTTTGAAGACACCCTTCATGAGCGGCTTCTGGATATTATGCAGGAGGATTCTGCGGAGGATCATAACGCAACGCTTGTTCATACGTTATACAGTGAGTTTCTGGACTGGGATGCAAGAGCTGCGGCAGGGACAGAGCCGCTGATGCCCTATCTGCAGGATATTGAAGAAATACAGGATATGTCAGATCTGGAGGCCTATATTACGAAGGCAGATTACAAGTTTTCCGATGTTCTGATGTTCGGGCCTATCGCCAGCCCTCAGGATGCGTCCCGGAAGATTCTGTATATCAGCTCGCCGGAGTTCTTTCTGGATGATGCGGCGGATTATGAAGATTTGGAGAATATGTCCGATTATACAAGACAGTCTTACGATAGCGGCAAGGAGATGGTGGAGATCGTCCTTCTGCAATGCGGATATACGCAGGAACAAATCGATCGGATTTATGAGGATACCATCTGGCTGGAACAGCAAATGGCACAGTATTGCTATTCCAACGAGGAACATACTCTTACAAGAACATCAGAAAAACTCGCTGAGCAGATTTATGCACCGGAGGAACTGGAGCAGTACCATTGGTTTTCCCTGCTGAAGCAGGCTGCAACAGCCTATGGACTGAAAACGATTCCCGGTATGTGGCTGTACGAGAAAATAGACTTCTTCGAGCATCTGGATGAAATTATCAGCGACAGTAATCTTGAATGCATCAAGAATTATTTTCTGGCGCATACGGCGGCATCTGCAATGAGTCTGCTGGACAAGGAGACATACTATAAGCGGATTGATATCCAGAATTCCAGAGTGGGATCCACAGGATATATGGAAGAAAGTGAGTATGCTGTCAATACGGTTTCTTCCATGCTGCAATGGCCACTTGCGAAGCTCTACTGCGATCAGTATGTCTCGGAAGAAGACAAGCAGAATGTATATGATCTCATCGAGGAGACGATCAGCGGTTATAAGGAAATGCTGCAGAAGGAGGAGTTCCTCTCAGAGGCTACCAGGGGAAAAGCGATTGAGAAGCTGGACAAAATGCGGATCAAATGCATGTATCCGGACGACTGGAGCGAATATATGTATGATGGTTTGGAACTGCCGGATCGTTATTTTGACACAGTGGTAGCGATCTCTGAGTACGAGACGCAGAAGATGCTGTCTACCTTCTACGATCCGGTGAATAAGGATAAATGGGATTCCTGCACACCGATCACGCAGAATGCGTTTTATGATTCGCAGACCAATTCGATCAACATCCTTCCCGGGCTTATCGGAGATGTTCTTTATAGCAGTGATATGCCAAAGGAGGAGGTGTACGGTAAGCTTGGTGTTGTGATCGGACATGAGATCTCGCATGCCTTTGACCCGGATGGTGCTGCCTACGATGCGGAAGGAAACCGCAACAGCTGGTGGACGGAAGAGGATCAGGAGAAGTTTAAGGAAAAGACGGACAAGATGGTGGCATATTACGATGCCATTACCGTTTGGGATGATATGTCCTGCAGCGGGGAGCAGAATAAGGGAGAGGCCTGCGCGGACATGGGCGGCATGGCAGTGATGCTGCACCTGGCGGCGGAGGATCCGGATTTTGACTATGCTCTGTTTTTCAAGTCCTTTGCAAGGGTATGGGCGCAGAATACGACCCCGGAATACGTCTATTATTGTGCCAACTATGATGAGCATCCGTTGGGCTATCTGCGTACGAATGTTACCGTGGCACAGTTCGAAGAATTTTATGAGACCTTCGGCATTGAGGAGGGTGACGGCATGTACATCGCACCGGAGGATCGGGTAAAGATCTGGTAATAGTTACGGCATTTGAAAGCCGCAGGAGAATAACTCCTGCGGCTTTTTTCTAAGGAAATGCTGATTTGTCCAGCATTTCCTTAGAAACCTTCGTTGGCGTGCACGGATTTGCAAAGGAATTTGCTGCCTCGCGGCGCATGAACAGCGATGTGCGTAGTGCTATGCCTCTTTGCGGCTGATAACCACAAACCGGTCCTTAAAGGTGACGATGTCGTACTGCTCCGGATCGGGAGCCATCGCCTGCTCCTGGGCTTTTGTGAGCACAAAGATGTCACTCTGATAGCTGTCCTGTGTTAAAGCGGAGAGCGCATCACCCTCGACGGGCAGACCGTAGATGAAGTGTCCGAAGGAGGAGGCCACGCGGAATTCTGCCTCGGGATCCTTGTAGACAACGGTGTCGCGGAAATCCTGCGGATCGTACTTGGTGTAATACAGTGTCAGCATGAAGGGAGAAGCAACCAGATCATAGGTGGAGTACACCGTACAGTTCTTGCCGGCGGACTCCCTCTCACAGGCCAACTGATCGGCATAGACCATGGCATCTCCGTAGCCGGGCATAAAATCGGTTGCGGCGACTTCGTTGTAGGTTCCGCCGTAGTAATCCTTGGCAAAGGAGGCAAAGCCAACCAGAACAAGGACCAACGGAAGAACGGAGAAGGCCTTTCCGGGAAAGTGCCGGGCGGCCCGGCGAAGGGTCAGATACAGCCAGCGAAATCCCATCACCATGCAATAGATCAGCGGCAAGAATAAGAGAACCTCCCGGTTGATGTCCTGCTGGATAAAAAGAGAAAACACCAGCGCGGCGGCCAGCTCCGACAGCATGATGCAATGGATGACATGATCCTTGGCAGTGCGGATGCAGACGATGGCACCGGCCAGTGTCACCGGCCAGGTGAAGCAGTACAGCGTCCAGTAGCCGGGCATCGCGTTCCAGGATACTTCACCGTCGAGGCCGACGGTGAGCGTGCGCACCAGCTCCTTTGCGTTGTGCAGAAGGGAAGAAGGAAGCGTGCGGTCAAAGGAAACGAAAACAGAGCCAAAGTGGCTGGAGGTAAACCTTGGGAAGGAGATCCAGTCCGCTGCAATCTCCGGAAGTCCCAGGAAATTCACACCGTAGAACAGTGCAAGGGGAAGGCAGACCACAAGGAAAACAGCAAAGCAGCCGCCCAGCTGCGGCCAGGTGATGCGCTTGCTGCACAAGAGATACACGCAGGCAAACAGGAGCGTCAGCGGAATCACCACATTGGCAGAGCCGTAGGAATACAGACAGATGCCGAAAAAGAACGCTGCCATCAGATATCGCCTTGTCTGCACCTTGTGGTTTGTGCAAAGAACCGCCCGGGCCAGAAGAAGCGTTGCCAGTGCCTGCCAGAAGGGCATGGTATTAGAATCCAGACTCCACCTCGAAAGAATGATGTGCCAGGGAGTCATTGCCAGAAGAAAAAGGCCGGCAAGGGACGTTCGCTTACCAAAGCCCTTGCGCAGCAGCAGGTAGAACAAAAGGAGCGTAACGCTGCCAAGGAAAGCAGGAACAATGCGAATGGACCAGATCTCGGAGCCGAACAGGATTGTAGTGATGACATTCAGATAGATCATGATCGGACTTCCGCCGCCGGAGCCCCAGGTGATGGGGTATACCGGCCAGTGAAATCCGTTGCGATCCATGCCGGTGGTTGCAAGGCAGAAGGCTTCATAGCCGATGGAAGCCTCATCCTGCTGCAGGCCATCCGGCAGACCGGTAAGATTCCAGACGCGAAGGAAGCTTCCAAAGAGCAGAAGAACTACCAACAGCACATGGAATACACGAGATGACTCACCGGCGCTACCGGACTCGGCAGCGGCATTCTGTATCGTATTCTTAGAGGGCTGACGCTTTGCAAGGAAAAGGGCGGTAAGGACCAGGATGCCTTCCAAGAATGTAGCCAACAGGTTGTAATAATCGATGATTCTCATATAATTCCTCATTAATGCAGAATAAAAATCTTTTGACCCAAGCGCCATTCTATCATACATTAGAGGAACGCTGTATAGATGCCCGCCACCCTGTTACTGGCGCAGGCGCGGGAACTGTGACTCATATGCAAAGGACAAACAAAGGAAAAACCATGCAGGAACAAGGAATTCATATGCTACAAAAAAGCGGCGCGGCCGTTCCATTTTTGACGGAGAAAGAGGCATTTCCGGGCGTTTCACGGATCGCAGACAAGGTGACTTTGGATGTGGAAAAGGTGATCGGCAAACGGCCGGAACATATAAGAAGCGCCGAGGAATGGAACGGGGGACCGGTCATTCTGGCAGCTACCATGGGGCACAGTCCTTTGGCGAATCGCCTCCTGGAGGAGGGACGAATCTCGGAGGAACTTATTGAGAAGCTGTCTGGCAGAAGAGAATGCTACCTTCGGCTGTATATTCCGGGGAGAGGCTCTGCAGCTGCGGATGGAAAAGAGGCGGCGGCAAAAGAGCTGACTTCAGGAGAAATCCATGAGAGTGAGTCAGATATTTTCCTGATTCTCGGAAGCGATAAGAGAGGAACAATTTACGGCCTATTTTCTCTGTCGGAGGCAATGGGCGTTTCACCGTTGTCCGATTGGGGAGATGTTCCGGTGCGGCAACAGAAGGACATTCTGCTGGACGCGACATGGAACAGCATGTCCGGAGAGCCTTCGGTGCGATACCGCGGTTTTTTCATCAACGATGAATGGCCGGCGTTTGGGACCTGGTGCACGGAGCACTTCGGCGGTTTCAATGCGTCCATGTACGACTGCGTATTTGAGCTGCTGCTGCGGCTTCGCGGCAATTATCTCTGGCCTGCGATGTGGACCAGCTCCTTTCCGCTGGATGGTCCGGGACCTGCGGACATGGAGCTGGCGGATGAGTATGGTATTATCTGGAGTTTTTCACACCACGAACCGTGCCTGCGCGCAAGTGAGGAGTGGGATCAGGTGCGGGGGGAACACTCTGTGTACGGAAATGCCTGGGACTTTCGGGTAAATCGGGAAGGGCTTTTGCGATATTGGCAGGATGCGCTGAAGGACCGCGGAAGCTATGAGAACATGATTACCATCGGCATGCGGGGCGAACGGGACTCTGCGCTACTCGGAGAGGACAGTCCGGCAGCAGACAATATCCGGCTTTTGAAGGAGATCATTTCTGCCCAGCGCGCACTGATCCGTGAAGGCAAAGAAGACGGCACCATCCGCCGAGAAACGCGCGAAATGCTGGCAGTATATAAGGAAGTGGAAGGGTATTATTACGGAGCCGATGCTGCGGAGGGACTCTATTCCTGGGAAGGGCTGGACGGCGTTATCTGCATGCTCAGTGACGACAATTTCGGCCATTTGCGGGCACTGCCGGACGAAGCCATGCGCCGGCACAGAGGCGGGTATGGGATGTATTACCACCTGGATTACCACGGAGGTCCGGTATCCTATGAATGGGTGGATTCGACGCCGTTTTCCCAGATCTGGGAGCAGATGTGCGAGGCATACGAGCACGGCGTACAAGAGCTTTGGATTGTCAACGTTGGGGATCTTAAATTTCATGAGGTGACGCTGCGCTATTTCATGGATCTTGCCTATGATTATGAGAAATGGGGCAGGAGCAATCCGCAAAGCTATCTGGAATATCCGCGCATGGTGGCTTCGGAGCTGTTCCCGGAAGACGACCGCATGCAAGCGGCTGCAGAGCGGCCGGTGAATAGGGGTGAGAGATCTGGTGACTTACTTGCTGAGGAAGCTGCTAATGTGCTGGAGGAGTACATTCAGCTTGCATCGCTTCGTCGCCCGGAATCGCTGCATCCGGAGATCTTTCATCCCTGCCATGAACTGGAAACAGACCGGCTTCTTCAAAGAGTGAAGAGCTTGGAGGATTCCAATGAGAAAATCCTGCACGATCTGGAAGGGGCACCGGCGTTTGACGGCTATTACAGCATGATCGGATGGCCCTGCAGGGCGGTCACTAACCTTTTGCAGCTACATCTGTATGCAGGCAAAAATCATCATTATGCCGCCCAGGGACGGCCCGAGGCCAACCGTTTTGCCGATCTTACGCAGCAGTGCCTGGACAGGGATAGAGCATTGGCCGCAGAGTGGGCTGCTTTTCTTGACGGGAAGTGGAAAGGGATGGAGCTGGCGCATCACATCGGCTTTACCAAGTGGAATGACTTTGGACGGCGGAATCCGGTGATTATGCGAATTGAGCCGCAGGATGCACCGATTTTGTCGGTATCGAGAGCGGATGCGGAGCAGACCTTTGAGAGGGATTATGACGGTCCGGGAAAGATACTTGCCGAGGATTTCTGTTATGCGGGAAATGAGTCGTTTTACCTGGAGCTTTCGAACAATGGAAGCGGAGAGCTGCATTTTAAAACCGGTGCAACGGTGAATGACCGGGATATGGGAGTAGGTAAGGCGGAAGGCGCCACCGGAAACGCGTCGGAAACGCGTCCGGCGTCCGGCGTGGGCGATTGCCCTAAGTGGCTGCATGTGATGCCAGACGATGGGACCCTGCAGACGGGAGAGCTTTGCCGGATACAGGTACGTGTGCAAAGAGAACGGATGACGACTGCGGCAGCAGCTTGCACGCTTACCATTACCGGCAGTGATGAGACGAAAACGCAGGTGGAGATACTGGCCAGATCGAAGGAAACAGCGCTTCCGGGAAGCGGAAGACAGGGAATTCAGGTTCTTTTCCCGGAGGATTTTACCAGTGAATCGTGGCAAGTACTGCCCTATTACGGAAAGTACGGCTCCGGATTGAAGGCTCCCGCAAAGGAAAATGCGCCGGCTACCTGCTGTGTGGAGATTCCGGCAGAAGGAAATTATGTTCTGGAGTTTCATATGGCGCCGCTTAATCCGACAGGCTTTGAGAAGCCGCAGACATTTGGCGTGAAGGTCGGGGATGCGGACGTCTGTGAAGTCACAGTCGCAGAGGCGTCGCGAACCATCGGCTTTTGCTCCAATAAGGACTGGAGCATAGCGGTACTGGATCAGGAACGCACCGTCAAAACGGTTCTTCCGCTGAAGGCGGGCAAACAATGCCTGGAGCTGCTGTCAAGGGAAGAGGGAATCATCCTGGAAAAGCTGGAAGTTTATCCCGAAACAGTTATGCCGGATACGTGCTATTTGGGAGTGGATGCGAATGCAGGAAATTGAGAGAGTGTGAATGCGCCTGCAAGCAGAAGGAGAAAAAATGAAGATTATTTTGGCATCAAGATCGCCGCGCCGCGTGCAGCTTCTGGCGCAGATTGGCATTGAGGCGAGTGTGCAGCCCAGTATGCTGCCGGAGGTGGTTTCCTCCAGCTCGCCACGGGAGGTGGTGCGGATTCTTTCCCAGCAGAAGGCAAGTGATATCGCGGGCCGGCAGGAGGAACCTGCGGTGGTCATCGGCGCAGATACTGTCGTTGCAGTAGACGGGCAGATTCTGGGAAAGCCCAAAAGTCACGAGGCTGCCTATGCAATGATTCGCAAAATCCAGGGCCGGACGCACGAGGTATATACCGGCGTCACGGTTATATGCGGACAGAAAACGGTGTCCTTTGTGGAGTGCACACAGGTGGAAGTGGCACCGATGACGGTCGAGGAGATGCAGGCCTATGCAGATTCCGCAGAGCCCATGGACAAAGCGGGAGGGTATGGCATACAGGGCCTTTTCGGACGATATGTTACACGGATTGTAGGCGACTACAACAACATTGTGGGGCTTCCGGTGGCACACTTGTATCAGGTACTGAAGGAATTGGAGGCTGTATAGAGCTTCGCATTACAGTGCGTGCCAGATGGGGGATCGCTTGACGTAGGTGACGTAGCGGTCAAAGCCGCATTCGGATAACAGCGCAGCGGCGCGGTCGAATGCAAACCCCACCGCCTCCGGAGCGTGGGCGTCGGAGCCAATGGTAAGAAGACGCCCGCCCAGCTCATAGTAACGCTTCAGAACGGCTTTTCCGGGATTGGTCTCGGGAAAGCCTTTTTTAAGCGGTGACGTATTAAGTTCTAACGCTCTTTCGTGCTGGATCAGCTCCTGCAAAATAGCGTCGATCAGGTCGGCATATTGCCTGTAATACCAGTCAGAAGTCTGCTCTTTGCAGGATGCGTCGGCGCGTCTGGGGCCGCAGCGCAGAATGTAGTCCAGATGTCCGTAGCTGTCAAAGAGTTTCTGGCAACAGAAGGTACGGACGTTCTGCAGTGCTGTTTCAAAATAAAGGCGATATGGATCCCAATCGGCTGCCGGCTCCTTTGAATCTGCGGAAGAACCGGAAATGGGGGCGTCGAAAAAGCTGGCATAATATGGATCCATTCCGTTTCGTGCTGAATGCGTGGATCCAATGACGAAGTCAAAATCCGGATGCGACCGGATGTAATCCTGCAGCTTGGCAGCATAGGAGACATTCAGCCCCAGCTCCAGACCAAAATAAAGTGAGATTCTGCCGGCATAGCGCTCTTTACACTGCAGATAGGTTTCCCGGTACGCGTCGTAATCAATATGAAAATCCGATTCCGGATCATCGGAAGGCGCATTGGTAAACGGCGAATCCAGATCGACGTGCTCGGTAAAATAAAGAGAATGAAGACCGGCAGCAATGGCGGCGCGAATCTGCTCCTCCATCGGCGCGGATGCGTCGGCGGAAAAAGAAGAGTGAACATGGCAGTCGGATATAATCGGCATGAAGACCTCCGTGCGAGACTTGGAAATGCACGCATTCCCTGTCTGATTTGTGAATTTTTTCTTGCCTCTGAGATAGTTACCTTGAAATTCTTGTGTTCTGCTAGTATTATATAAGCGCTGATAAAAAATTGACAAACTTTCGAGGGGAGTTTAATTTCGAGGGGAGTCAATCAAACAGATTATCTCAGGAGGATACAGAGATGGCAGTAAAAGTTGCAATTAATGGATTTGGCCGTATTGGTCGTCTGGCTTTCCGTCAGATGTTCGGAGCAGAGGGATTTGAGATCGTTGCAATCAACGACCTGACCTCTCCTAAGATGCTTGCTCACCTGCTTAAGTATGATTCCACACAGGGCAGATATGCTCTTTGCGATAAGGTTGAGGCTGGCGAGGATTACATCTCCGTTGATGGCAAGAAGATTACGATCTATGCAAAGGCTAACGCAGCTGAGCTTCCTTGGGGCGAGCTTGGTGTTGACGTAGTTCTGGAGTGCACAGGCTTCTATACCTCCAAGGCAAAGGCACAGGCTCACATCGATGCTGGTGCAAAGCACGTTGTTATTTCCGCTCCTGCAGGAAATGACCTTCCTACCATCGTTTACAATGTTAACCACCAGGGTCTGACAGCAGAGGACAAGATCATCTCTGCAGCTTCCTGCACCACCAACTGCCTTGCTCCTATGGCAAAGGCTCTGAATGATCTGGCTCCCATCAAGTCCGGTATCATGTGCACCATTCACGCTTACACCGGCGATCAGATGACTCTGGATGGACCGCAGAGAAAGGGCGATCTGAGAAGATCCCGCGCAGCTGCTGTCAACATTGTTCCCAACAGCACCGGCGCTGCAAAGGCAATCGGCCTTGTTATCCCTGAACTGAACGGCAAGCTGATCGGTTCTGCACAGCGTGTTCCTACACCTACCGGTTCTACCACTATCCTGACTGCTGTTGTTGAGGGTGAGGTTACCAAGGATCAGATCAACGCAGCAATGAAAGCAGCTGCTACCGAGTCCTTCGGCTACAACGAGGATGAGATCGTTTCCAGCGATATCGTTGGCATGACCTATGGCTCTTTGTTCGATGCAACTCAGACCATGGTTCTTCCTCTGGACAACGGAACTACTGAGGTTCAGGTTGTTTCTTGGTATGACAACGAGAACTCCTACACCAGCCAGATGGTTCGCACCATCAAGCACTTCGGTTCTCTGCTGAACAAGTAATCCATACGATTAACAGTATCATACAGAACTGACACCGAGGCCCGGGCCCTTTGAGGCCTGGACCTCGGTTTTGTCATAGATAAAGGAGGCCACTATGGCAGCACTGAATAAGAAGACGGTTGAAGATTTCAACGCGGCAGGAAGAAGAGTACTGGTAAGATGCGATTTCAACGTTCCGCTGAAGGAAGGTAAGATCACGGATGAAACTCGTATCGTTGCTGCACTTCCTACCATTAACAAGCTCATCGAGGAAGGCGCAAAGGTAATCCTTTGCTCTCATCTGGGCAAGGTAAAGAACGGACCGAACGAGGGAGAGTCTCTTGCACCGGTTGCAGCACGCCTGTCGGAGAAGCTTGGCAAGGAAGTGAAGTTCATTGCGGACTACAATGTTACCGGTCAGGCAGCAACAGACGCAGTTGCAGCTATGAAGGACGGAGACGTTGTTCTCCTGCAGAACACCCGTTTCCGTGGCAAGGAAGAGACAAAGCCTCAGGATGCCGGTGAAGAGTTCGCCAAGGAGCTGGCAGATCTGGCAGATGATTATGTTTGTGATGCATTTGGTTCTGCACACAGAGCACACGCTTCGGTTGCAGTGGTTACCAAGTATATCCGTGAAAAGGGCGGCACCTGTGCAGTTGGTTATCTGATGCAGAAGGAGATTAAGTTCCTTGGCAATGCTGTAGAGGATCCGGTTCGTCCGTTTGTTGCGATTCTGGGCGGTGCAAAGGTTGCTGACAAGCTGAGCGTTATCTCCAACCTTCTGGAGAAGTGCGATACGCTGATCATCGGCGGCGGCATGGCATTTACGTTTGCAAAGGCACAGGGATACGAAATCGGCGCTTCTCTTTGCGACGATACTAAGCTGGATTACTGCAAGGAGATGCTGGAGAAGGCTGAAAAGCTCGGCAAGAAGCTCCTGCTCCCGGTAGATGCGGTTGTAACCGATCATTTCCCGGATCCGATCGATGACGCTTCGATCGCTACGGAGATCGTTGATATCGATAAGATTCCGGCAGGCAAGCTGGGCATGGATATCGGACCGAAGACCATTGCACTGTATGCTGAGGCAGTTGCAACAGCAAAGACCGTTGTATGGAACGGACCGATGGGCGTATTCGAGAACCCGGTTCTGGCAGCAGGCACGAAGGAAGTTGCAAAGGCTCTGGCAGAGACCGATGCTACCACGATCATCGGTGGCGGCGATTCCGCAGCAGCAGTCAATCAGCTGGGTTATGCAGATAAGATGAGCCACATTTCTACCGGCGGCGGTGCTTCTTTGGAATTCCTGGAAGGCAAGGAGCTGCCCGGCGTATACGCAGCAGATGATAAGTAAGAGATAATTGCAATGAGTCGCATGCGGAGGATTCGCAGGCGTCGAATTCTCCCGTGCTGCCGCAGATAAGCTGCGGGATGGAGAGGGAAAATGGCACGTAAAAAGATTATTGCAGGCAACTGGAAGATGAACAAGACACCCAGCGAGGCAAGGGAGCTGGTGGAACTCTTGAAGCCGCTGGTAGACAACCCGGACGTAGATGTTGTGTACTGCGTTCCTGCAATTGACATTGTACCGGTTGCAGAGGCGATCAAGGGAACCAATGTTCAGCTGGGTGCAGAGAACATTTCGGATCAGGACAAGGGTGCGTATACCGGAGAGATTTCGGCAGCAATGCTGCTGGATGCCGGTGTAAAGTATGTTATCATCGGACACTCCGAGAGAAGACAGTACTATGGTGAGGACGATGCGTTCTTAAATCGCAAGGTACTGAAGGCTCTTGAAAATGGTCTGACACCGATCCTGTGCTGCGGCGAGACGCTGGAGCAGCGCGAAGCCGGTGTTACACTTGACTGGATTCGTCTCCAGATTAAGTCGGATCTTCAGGGCGTAACCGCTGAGCAGGCAGCGGGGCTTGTGATTGCCTATGAGCCGATCTGGGCAATCGGAACCGGAAAGACCGCAACCGCTGAGCAGGCGGAGGAGGTATGCGCGGCTATTCGCGAGACCATCGCTTCGATCTATGATACTGATACAGCGGAGAAGATCCGTATCCAGTACGGTGGCTCCATGAACGCAGGAAACTGCAAGGAGCTTCTGGCAAAGCCGGACATCGATGGCGGTCTGATCGGCGGAGCAGCTCTGAAGGCTGATTTCGGAGAGATCGTTAACTACAACAAGTAAAACAGCAGTAAATCTTAAGGTGCAGCGAAAAGGGAGCCAGTCAAAGACTGACTCCCTTTTTCGCTGCGAAGCAAAAATCGATGCTTTCATCAGCGTTTCTCTAGAGAAGTCTTCGAATGAGCGGAAGGCGCTTTAGAAACAGGGACAGGCAGCACGAAAGCGTGACCAGTACCAGCCAAAGGACGGGAATTCCAAGGAGCGGGCTGACAGCATCAGTGACAAGATTTGTTTTTTGCAGAAGGTCCAAAAGGAACGGGTGCAGCAAATAGATACCGAAGGATGCCTTGGAAAGTCGAAATGTAATGGAGAATAGAGACGCCTTATGGCTGGTGCATAGCAGCCGGAATACGGCAGCTGCCAGTAGCAAAATGTGTACCGAAAACGGGGTTGCAAGCGATGTATACGCAGAGGTCTGCCCAATGGAGCAGAAGACGCTTTTAAAAAGAGCAACTGTCAATGACAATGCCGCACCGGCCCACAGGAAAACAGAAATCCATATGGAATACCGCGTTTTACAATTCAAGTTGCCTGCTTGCACATTTTCTGCCAGCACATGTCCTAACAGAAAATAGCCCAGATACCCGAGAAAATAATTCAGGTCAAAGAGGTTTCGCATGTCCAGCAGCAGATATTTGAACGGGAATTCATATAAAAATGCGTTAGGAAGTATAATGGCAGTGAGGATAAACAGCAAAAGGTACAGAATGCAGGCACCGCGGCGCTGCGCACCCTCATACAGGAGTGGTACTAAAATCAAAAGGAGCGAGAACATGGGCAGGTACCAGAGATGGTATTTGCCGTTTGTCCGAAAAAAAGCCAGAAAAAGAGATTCCTTCAATGAACTCTGTTGCAAAAGCTCCGAATGCAGAAGAAGGTTTTCGGCCAGGTAGAACAGCTTCCAGAAGCTGTACAATAACAGGAAACGCAGTGCCCGTTTGCTCATAACGCGCACGCTGCAGCTCTTGCTCTTGTGCGACGGAGCAAGATAGATGGCGCCGCTGAGCATGACAAATAAAGTGATGCCGGCAAAGGATACTATGTTGCAAAGCTGCGCGAATAACAAGGCAGGCATGCCCAATGTGCAGGAAGCATCCAGCCACTGCGCGCTCGCGTGTGTTAGCACGACAAGGCAGGCTGCTACGCTTCGGATACGGTCAAAATGCAGTTGCATTGGTTGGTTTTGAAAAAGTTCAGAATTATTCATGGGGGTATTATACCATGTGGCGCTTGCGGGAACGGTAAAAAAGGTGTATTACTTTGGCTAATACACCTTGAACGACGCAACTGCGAAAGGCAGAGCCAAAGAAGGAGCACATGGAGAACAAACGAAATCGGAACGGTATTATGCCGGAGGATATTCTGGCAGAGAATCATAAAAAAACAGTATCCCCAGAAGACATTCTGACAGCAGCGAATTATGAATCGGATACAGAGGATGACTGGACAATGGATCTGGAGGATGCGATTCAGCGTCAGACGCTTCGTGAGCAAAGAGAAGCGGAGCAAAGGGATCTGGGGCAAAGAAAATTGAAACAAGGGGATCTGGATCCGGAACAATATGAGTCGGAGGAGGATTCGGTGTTGTTCGAAGAGGAGGAATCGGAAATGGATGTGTCGTCGATGCGCGGCACAAGTCGCAGCAAAACGCGCACGGACCGTTACCGGGAGCCTCGGAAGAAACGAGAGAATACAAGAGACAGGAAGTCACGGGAGAAGCGCGAGGAGGCAAGAGATAAAGAACCACGGAACAGGCGCGAAGATACAAGAGAACGGGACCGTGGGATGTCTCGAGCGGACCGGAGGGAATATGAGGAATTCCTGGCCTATAAGGAGCAAAAGGAGCAGGGACGACGAGGCCGCAAAAAAAGGCATCCTGTGCGACGTATCCTCATCACGCTGCTGGTGCTCGTGCTGCTTGTTTTTCCGGCGCTGTTTATTCTGGCAAGGATGTCCGGCATTATGGAGGGCATCAGTACGGCAGACATCCGGAATCTCATCAGCGATGAGGTGAAGAAAAGTCAGGAAACGGGAGCAATGGCGGGGTATACCAATATTGCTTTGTTTGGTCTGGATTCGACACAGCAGAGTCTGGATTCCGGAAACAACCGTACGGATGTTATGATTATTGCATCCATCAATGACAAAACGGGTGATGTGAAGCTGGTTTCGGTGTATCGTGACACCTATCTGGATATCGGGGATGGGAATTATCAGAAGGCCAATGCAGCCTATGCGTACGGCGGTCCGGAACAGGCCATCAAGATGCTCAACACCAATCTGGATCTGAACATTACCGACTATGCCACCATAGGCTTTGGCGGCGTGGCAGATATGATCGATGCGGTGGGCGGTATTGAAATTGATGTCCAGCAGGATGAGATCGAACATCTGAACAATTATCAGTCCACGATGGCAGTGGAACTGGGGAAAGAGTATGTTCCGGTGACCTCGTCCGGGACGCAGACATTAAATGGTCTGCAGGCAACGGCCTATTGCCGGATTCGTTATACCGACGGCGGCGACTTTAAACGAACGGAGCGGCAGAAAGAAGTCCTTTCCAAGACCTTTGCCAAGCTCAAAAAATCGGGACCGATTACCATGATTAAGGCGGCCAACAGCTTGTCCAGTGAGATACGGACATCCCTGAATGCGGTGGAGATTTTAAGTCTTGCGCTAAAGGCATTCCGTTTTAATATCAGCGAGACAAACGGTTTTCCGAATGAGGAGCTGCGGACGGTGGGATACATCGGAGACCAGTCCTGTGTGATTCCGATTCATCTTTCGGACAATGTGGTCTGGCTTCACAAGTATCTGTTCGGGGATGAATCCTATCAGGTTTCGGAAACGGTCCAGAGCATCAGCAATGAGGTCAGCGCGCGCTCAGGCTATTAGGGAAGCGCTGATTAAATCAGCATTTCCTTAGTACATTGATTGGAAAAGAGGGAGATACATTCTTTTATGCGAAAGGTTATTGTCGTCGGTGCGGGCGCTGCGGGGCTTATGGCTGCCTGCGCAGCCAGTGATGCCGGTGCGCAGGTAACGGTTCTGGAGCACAATGAAAAAGCGGGCAAGAAGATCTACATAACCGGAAAAGGCCGCTGCAATTACACCAACGCCTGCGAAACGGGAGATTTTTTTGCAAATGTACCGAGAAATCCGAAGTTTCTGTACAGCGCAGTTTATGGATTTGATTCGTCAGCGGTGACTAAATTTTTAAACGACAACGGATGCGCAACCAAGCAGGAGCGAGGAAAACGGTGTTTTCCGGCTTCAGATCACGCATTTGATGTGACGGATGCACTGGTTCGTCATCTGCGGGCGAAGGGGGCAGAGCTTTGCTTTCATGCCGAGGTGACAAGCGTTCTGACAAGACCGCTTTCGGATGTTGAGGACGATTTATACGATGACGCACAGACAAAACGGACAAAAGACAGGAAAAAAGGACCGGACGCGAAAGTGACCGGCGTAGGTCTTGCGAATGGGAAAAAACTGGAAGCGGATGCGGTAATTATAGCAACAGGAGGAATGTCCTATGCTTCTACAGGTTCGACCGGTGACGGATGGCGTTTCGCCAAGGATCTGGGGATTCTGACTGAACCGGCAAGGGCCTCTTTGGTGCCGCTTGTCCTCGAAGAAAAATGGCCGGAGGACCTTCAGGGGCTTTCTCTTCGCAATGTTTCCCTCCGGATGGAACCGTGGGAAGAGGCGCGGGAGACGGCGGAACCTGCACTGGGTAAAACCAAAACAAAAAAGAATCGGAAATCGATCTACGAGGGTTTTGGGGAACTGCTGTTCACCCATTTTGGCATCAGCGGGCCGCTTGTCCTGACGGCGTCCTGCCACACGGACTTTCAAAAGCACCCGGAAGGATACGGACTTTATCTGGATCTGAAGCCTGCACTTTCGGAAGAGGAGCTGGTGGCCCGAATTGTGCGGGAAATTGCTCTTGCGCCCAGAAAGGAGCTTCGCAATCTGCTGAAAGCACTTTTGCCGGAGAGACTGGCCGGGATTCTGGCGGAGAAGTTTTCGGAAACATTGGCAGCTCCGGCGGCACAAGGCGGTGGACAGCGCCTTTCCTATACGCTCAATGAGAAGGAGCTGCGGCTGCTTGCTGGATATTTGAAGGCGGTTCCGCTGCACGCAGTGGGGACGAGAGGCTTTTCGGAAGCAATTGTAACAGCGGGAGGAATTCGTGTCCGGGAGATCAATCCTTCTACGATGGAAGCCCGGAAGGTTGCGGATTTATTTTTTGCCGGAGAGGTGCTGGATGTAGATGCCTATACGGGAGGATTTAACCTGCAGATTGCGTGGTCAACAGGACACCTGGCCGGGGAAAGTGCTGCCGGAGCATGACGCTATTGTGTTAGGGAAAGAGTGTTTGGCTGCAAAGCAGTGAGGCGGAGCTTGAAACGGGGAGAAAAGATGGAGAATACGTCATTTAACATCGCAATTGATGGTCCGGCCGGTGCCGGGAAGAGTACCGTTGCCAAAAAGGCAGCAGCACAGCTGGGATTTGTCTATGTGGACACCGGGGCTATGTACCGGGCAATGGCCTTGTATTTACTCCGAAAGGGACTGAGGAAGCCGGCGGAGGACAACGCGGAAGAAAAAGCGGCCTTTGCGCAGGAAGCGCTGCGATTATGTGCAGACGTTCAGATTGAAATTGCATACGAAAACGGAGAACAGGTTGTTTTGCTGGACGGAGAAAATGTAAACGCCTATCTTCGCACCGAAGATGTGAGCGCTATGGCCAGTGTCATTTCCGCAGTGCCGCAGATTCGCACTCGACTTGTACAGCTGCAGCAGGAACTGGCTTCCAGGCGGAATGTTGTCATGGATGGCAGAGACATCGGAACGGTAGTCCTGCCTGCGGCACAGGTGAAGATATATCTTGCGGCCAGCGCAGAGGGAAGGGCGAGACGCCGCTACATTGAGAACCAGAAAGCAGCCCGGGCCGGCGCTAATAAATCAAAGGACGATCTGGATCTGGAGAAGATTAAGGCGGACATCGAGCAGCGTGATCACCGGGACATGACAAGAGCAGTGTCGCCGCTGCGGCAGGCAGAGGATGCGGTTCTTATCGATTCCACGGAGATGACTGCGGATCAGGTGACGGAAGCGGTGCTGAACCTTGCAGCACAGAAGCTGGGCAGACCTCAGGTGATTACGGCAGCAACAGCAGGCTTTTGCTTTGGTGTACAGAATGCAGTCAATACGGTATACCGGGAAATTGAGAAAAAGGGAAGCGGCCCGATCAACACCTTTGGCCCGATTATCCACAATGAAACGGTGGTAGAGGAATTGCGGGAAAAAGGCGTCGGGATTCTGGGCAGTGTAGAAGAGGCTATCGCGCAGGACGGCGGAACGATTGTGATCCGTTCCCATGGCGTGAGCAAACCCACATGGGATATCCTGAACAAAGGAACTGCCAGGGTGGTGGATACAACCTGCACCTTTGTGAAGAAAATCCATGAAATTGTTCAAAAGGCAAGTGCAGACGGAAAGCAGATTGTCATCATCGGCAACCATGGCCATGCGGAGACAGAAGGAACGGTTGGCTGGAGCAGCACACCGGCAACGGTCATTGAGACTGAGGAAGAAGCGCGCAGTTACGAAGGGAATCCGGATAAGCCGGTCTGCATTGTAGCACAGACCACATTTAATGCAGAAAAATTCGAAAAAATTGTTGCGTTAATTGCGCTAAAAGGGTACAATATCGAGACGAATGAGACTATCTGCAACGCTACCAGTGAGCGGCAGGCAGAGGCCCGCCGGATTGCGCAGCAGGCGGATGTCATGATTGTGATCGGCGGAAGAGGTTCTTCCAACACCGCCAAGCTTTATGAAATCTGCAGCGCTGTATGTCGGAAGACCTATTTCATTCAGACGGTTGAGGATCTTGATCTTGCGTTGTCAGGAGACGAGAAGATCATTGGAATCACCGCTGGGGCTTCGACCCCGAAAAATATTATTGAGGAGGTTCAAAGTAATGTCAGAAGAACAGACTTTTGAACAGATGCTCGACGCATCATTTAAGACAATTCATAATGGAGAGGTGGTCGAAGGTTCCGTCATTGATGTTAAGCCGGAAGAAGCCGTTCTTAACATCGGATACAAGAGCGATGGAATCCTGACCCGTCAGGAGTATTCCAATGACAACTCTCTGGATCTGACCACAAAGCTTAGCGTAGGCGATAAGCTGGATGTGAAGGTCCTGAAGGTGGATGACCGCGAGGGTACGGTTGCTCTTTCTTATAAGAGACTGGCTCTGGATCGCGGCAACAAGGTAATCGAGGATGCATTTGAGAACAAGACCGTCCTGAAGGCCGAAGTTTCTCAGGTTCTGTCCGGCGGTATCTGCGTTGTAGTTGAGGGAATCCGCGTATTTATTCCGGCTTCTCTTGTCAGCGACACCTATGAGAAGGATCTGTCCAAGTATCTTGGCCAGGAAATCGAGTTCGTTGTTACAGAGTACAATCCGAGAAGACGCCGTTACATCGGCGATCGTAAGCAGCTTCTGACTGCAAAGAGAGAAGAGGCAGCTGCAAAGCTCTTCGAGTCTCTTCAGGTTGGTGATGTTGTAGAGGGTACGGTTAAGAATATTACCGACTTCGGTGCATTCGTGGATCTGGGCGGTGCAGATGGACTACTCCACATTTCCGAGATGAGCTGGGGCCGTGTTGAGAGCCCGAAGAAGGTCTTCAAGGTTGGCCAGAAGCTTCGTGTTCTTGTAAAGGATATTAACGGACGCAAGATTGCGCTTTCTCTGAAGTTCCCTGATGAGAATCCGTGGATCGGCGCTGAGGACAAGTATGCTGTAGGCAAGGTTGTTACCGGAAAGGTAGCTCGTATGGCAGATTTCGGCGCATTTGTTGAGCTGGAGTCCGGCATTGATGCTTTGCTTCATGTTTCTCAGATTTCTAAGGAGCACATCGAGAAGCCTTCGGATGTTCTGAAGGTTGGCGATGAGGTTACTGCGAAGATTGTTGACTTCAATCCGGAGAACAACAAGATTTCTCTTTCCGTGAAGGCTCTGAAGAACGAGGAAGAGAAGGCTAAGAAGGATGCTGAGAAGGAAGATGAGATTGTAGTTCCCACAAAGGGAAATGGCGATGATGAGGCTGTTACCGTTGACATCGACGCTATGATCGCTCAGCAGAAGGAAGAGAACTAAACTCAGTTCTTCGATTTATTAGCAATAAAAGTGAAAGACACCAGTCTGGAGTTATCCGGGCGGGTGTCTTTTTTGCTTATCTTAATGTTCCAAAGGAAAATTAAGATGCGGGTGCTAAATAGTTACGATATTTTCACAGTTCGATCACATTTGACCTTTTGCAACGTGCTACAGTGCTTCGTAAGAATGGGTTATCGATGTTTTAGGAGAGACAGAACAAAGGACTGAATGGCTTCTTTGGAATCGGCAGATGCATTCAGATAGGTATTGATGACCATGAGGTCACCCTCAGTGATGGCGGGTGGATTGGCGGCTCTCCAAGGATTGAACTGGGGCTGCAGAAGCGGCTCTTTTACTGCTGGGCCCTGTGAAGTATGTTCCTTGAACACAGGCGGCAGATGCTCGCCGGAGCATGGTGCGGAAGAAACAACTGTATGGGTTGGATCATCGGAGATATGCTGTAAACTCGCAGAAGAAATGGCACGATCATTAATGGTTCCGGCAAGCCAGGCCGGGGAGACGCCGAAATAATTGGCAAGGCGTTCCAGTGTATAGGACTGTGCACCGTGCTTTTGATTAAGCCAGTTTGAGACGGAGGCCTTGGAGAAACCGAGCTCTTTTGCAAGTGTGGAAGCGTCCAGGCCGACCCGATTCATTTCGGAACGAAGGCGCTGGGAGAAAAGCTTGTTGTCGTGATAATCCAATGCAGCACCTCCTTGCCCTCTGCTCGTAAAGAGTAGATTATGGGCCATTATATACTGCAGCCTGAAAATCTTTGGTTCAAAGTGTGTGAACCGGATGTGATTGACGGTTCAAAGTATGTGAACTATGCTTGATACTGCACTTGCTTACATGTGCAATCAGGGCAAAAGGCTGGTTAGTTGGGCTGGTTATTTAAAAATCGATGTACCAGACACATGCAGCACAGGAAGGGAATGGGAAGAGTATGAAACCAAGTCAGTCGGTGTTTGATTATGCAAAGCTTCGGGGAGCGATCCGTGAGCATTTCGGGACGGAGGGAGCGTATGCAAAGGCCATTGGACGCAGCTCCAACTACATTTCGAAGGTCTTTCAGGGGAAGAGCAACTTCAGCGTCATTGATGTGGCAAAGTCGGCAGAGGTGCTGGGAATTGCCAGTGAAGACATCGGCAAATATTTCTTTGAGAAGAGATCGTCTTCCATCTGGTGAAGAATGGGTAAGACAGATATAATACTCCTGTATGCCACGAAGGCAGACAGGAGTATTTTTTATGGCAAGACTAACCTTTGTGGGTGGAATACACCCTTATTCCGGAAAGGAACTTACAAGGAACGAGGCGATCCAGAATGTGCTGCCGCCAGAGAGTGAGCTGTTCTATCCGCTGCAGCAGCACATTGGTACACCGGCCGTTCCTGTGGTACATATTGGTGATTATGTCAGTGCAGGACAGATGATTGCGCGGGCGGACGGGGAACTGTCGGCCCACGTTTTTTCTTCGGTGTCCGGACAGGTGGTTGCAATCGAAACGGTTCCGGACATCCGGGGAGTTGCGCAGGAATGCATTATCGTTCGTAATGACGGAACCTACCGGGAACGGTATTATCCGGAGAATCTGGATTATTCCCGGCTCTCTGCCGATCAGCTGCTGACACTCGTTCGGGATGCCGGCATTGTGGGACTTGGCGGATCAGGCCTTCCTACGCATTACAAGCTGATGACGGCCAATAAGAACACTGTGAATACGGTGATTGCAAACTGTGTGGAATGTGAGCCGTATCTGACGGGAGACTACCGGCGCATTCTGGAGGATCCGTGGAAGGTCATCGGCGGACTGGCTGTGTGCCTTTCTATTTTCCCAAAGGCCAGAGGAATTATTGCGGTTTCGGAATCCAATCGGGAGGGATACCAGCTTCTTCGGGAGCTTTTGATCAACAATCCGCGTATTTATGTGCAGCGGTGCAGGGATAAATACCCGCAGGGATCGGAGCGCCAGCTGATTCACGCGATTACGGGGCGAACGCTGAATGCCAAAATGCTGCCCTATGAGATTGGCTGCATGGTGCTCAATACGGAGACCCTGGTTGCCATCAATCAGGCGGTCTTGATGCAGGAGCCCTTGTTTACGAGAATCATCACCGTGTCCGGACAGGCGGCAGCGCACCCCTGCAATCTGCGTGTGCGTTGTGGAGAAACTTACCGCGATGTTCTGGAACAGGCGGGAGGGCTTCGACGCTTTTCCAAGGAGACCAACACTCTCTTTCTTGCGGGAGGGCCACTGACAGGGACGGAGATTCAGAATTTGGATGCGCCGATCACCAAGCTTTCTTCTTCACTGATCTGCATTCCCAAGCGAACCGTGCAGGAGCAGAAGGAGACGCCTTGCATTCGATGCCGCAGATGCACACAGGTATGTCCCAACCGGATTGTACCGATGCAGCTGATCCGGGATGTTCGCGCAGACAATAAGCCGGCGTTTGTGGAGCATGCGGGGCTGGAGTGTTGTGACTGCGGATGCTGCAGCTATGTGTGCCCTGCCAAGATCAATCTTTCGGAGGAAATCGGCGCCATGAAGCAGGCCTGCCTGAAGAATACGGCACTGGCCGGAAATTACGCTAGGAGGTACCAGTCATGAAGAGCAGGACCTACAAAGCCTTCGGGGCGGCGCCTTTTGTGCGAACCAGAATCACGACCGGAGATCTGATGTATCTGGCCTTGCTGGCCTTGCTGCCTTGCGCAGGATTTGGCATTTACCGATACGGCTTTCATGCGGCTCTTTTGATAGGGACGGCAGTGGGAACAGCCATCGCAAGCGAGCTTGTCTGCGGCTGGATCTGGCACAGCAGGACATCCTCCGTTATGGACTATTCCTGTGTGGTGACGGGATTGATCGGGGGACTCATTCTTCCGCCAAGAGCTCCTCTTTGGGCGGGGGCGGCGCTTTCCGGACTTGCGATTGTGCTTTTTAAGCACGCCTTTGGCGGCCTGGGCAAAAATCTTTTCAACCCGGCCATGGCCGGAAAATGCGTATTGTTGCTTCTGTGCCGCGAGATGATGACGGATCTGACAACACCGGCGTATGCGACACTTCCGCCGCTGGAGCTTCTGCAAAGCGGAGAAACGCCGAGCCTTTGGGATATGCTGACAGGAAGTGTCCCCGGTTGCATTGGAACATCCTCTGCACTTGCCGTTTTGGCTGCAGTGGTGATACTGTTTCTGGCAGGGCTTTTGGATCTTTCCATTCCGCTTGCGGCGATGGCCTCCTTTTCGGTATGCTATGTGCTGATTGGACGATATGGACTGTCATCGTATACCCTCGCGATTCAGCTGTGCGGCGGGAGCTTTCTTTTCACCATTTTTATTATGGCGGAGGATTTCACCACGACGCCGGTGTCCAGGTCAGCCAGAATCCTGTATGGGGTTCTGCTTGGCGGCTTTACTTTTGTTTTTCGAAAGCTTGGTCTGTACGAGGACGGCGTTGTCTATGCCCTGCTTGTTGTAAATCTTCTTCGGCCGCTTCTGGATAAAAAGCTGGCGCCGAAGCCCTTTGGCACAACAGCGAAAAAGTGGGTCATAAAGGAGAGCAGAGGCAAGCGCAGAAAACCGGCATCACCTGCTCCGGAAGAAGCAGTGACACCTCGGAAGCCGGCAAAGCCCGTCGAATCCCGGATCAGGACGAAGATGGGGAAGGCGCTGCAGACGGAGGCACAAACAAAGCAAAAGACTGCATGGAAATCGGTGCTGAAAGCGGATTCGAAAACCGATCAGAAGACGGTTCAAGAAGAGGCGGAGAAGCCCCGGACGACAATTCTTGCTACGGAGATGACCAACGAGCAGATCGATGAAGAATTCCGCAAGTTCCAGGAAATCATCGAGAAGGAAGCAAGAGGCCTTGAAACGGCAAGATATACCGGAGATGATACGCTCCTTCGGGAAGCTTATGCGGAGGCAGAGGCGTCCCGGAAGGAAGAGAAGAAGTGAAATACAGCTGTTAACCACGTTGAGGTTTTCCAAGGAAATGCTGTTTTAATCAGCGTTTTCCTAAAGAAAGCGCAATGAGTGACGAAACGCGACCATAACTGCGCGGCAGAAAGGAAGAACGATGGAAAAAATTATGTATCGCAGCACCAGAAGTGACAGCACGCCGATTACGGCATCACAGGCGATTTTGAAGGGACTCTCGGACGATGGCGGCTTGTTTGTCCCGACCAGTCTTCCGAAGCTGGATGTAACTTTGGAGGAGCTGGCAGGTAAAACCTATAAGGAGGTTGCTTATGAGGTCATGAAGCTGTTTCTTACGGATTATACGGAGGAAGAGCTTCGCGGATGCATTGATGCAGCCTACGATGAGAAGTTTGATACAAAGGCCATTGCTCCCTTCCATGCGGCCGGCGGCGCAGAATATATGGAGCTGTTCCACGGCGCAACAATTGCATTTAAGGATATGGCTTTGTCGATTCTGCCGCATCTGATGATTACAGCAGCCAGAAAGAACAACGAGGATAAGCAAATTGTCATTTTAACAGCCACCTCCGGCGACACCGGAAAGGCTGCGCTTGCCGGCTTTGCCGATGTTCCCGGAACGAAAATCGTGGTCTTTTATCCCAAGGACGGCGTTTCTTCCATCCAGGAGCGGCAGATGGTGACACAGCAGGGAGACAACACCTGCGTCATCGGTATCCGCGGGAACTTCGACGATGCCCAGAGCGGGGTAAAGAAAATCTTCACAGACCCCGCAGAAAAAGAGAAGCTTGCGGCAGCAGGGTATCAGTTCTCGTCTGCTAACTCCATCAACATCGGACGTCTTGTGCCGCAGATTGCTTATTACGTCTGGGCGTATACAAGACTCCTTGGAGCGGCAGCAAACGCCGGAAAGCCGGAGAGCATTCGCGGCGGTGTAGCAGCAGATGCCGGCATTTCGGCCGGTGAGGCGGTGAATTTTGTGGTTCCGACCGGAAACTTTGGCAATATTCTTGCAGGCTTCTATGCGATGCAGCTGGGAGTTCCGGTACACAAGCTGATCTGTGCGTCCAATTCCAATAAGGTGCTGTTCGACTTTTTTGAGACGGGAATTTACGACAGGAACCGCGAATTTATCCTGACGACATCTCCTTCCATGGATATCTTGATCTCTTCCAATCTGGAGCGTTTGATTTATCACATTGCAGGAGATGATGCGACGGCGGATGCCGGCTATATGCAGAATCTTTCGGAGCAGGGCAAATACGAGATCACTGCAGCCATGCGAGAGAACCTTGATGTCTTTTACGGCGGATGGGCTTCGGAGGAGGAGACTGCAGAGGAAATTCGCAGACGGTTTGAAGAGGATGCCTATGTCATTGATCCGCACACGGCAGTTGCCTCGGCGGTTTACGGCAAGTATCAAAAGCAGACCGGGGATGCAACGCGAACGGTCATTGTGTCTACGGCCTCTCCGTTTAAGTTTGAGTCGGCGGTGATGGAGGCACTGGGAAAGCCGCATGATCTTCCGGATCTGGAGCTTGCAGATGCACTTTCTGAGGTCAGCGGTGTTGCTGTACCGAAGGCGGTTTCCGGCCTTCGGGATGCCGAAATCCGGCATAAGACCGTTTGTGACAAGGACACGGCAGCGATGCTGCATGAGGTGGAATGCTTCCTTGGAATTACGGAATAGGAGAATGAGAGGAGAATGGTATGGTTGGTGATATTATAGAGAATCCGTGTGCCTGCCGCCTGCAAAAGCTGCGGGAGGCAATGGAGCGGGAACAGGTATCGGCGGTTCTGATCCCGACGGCAGATGATCACAATTCGGAATATGTGGCAGATCATTTTAAGGCCAGAGAGTATTATTGCGGCTTTACCGGTTCTGCCGGCACGGTTGTGGTAGGCAGAAAGAACGCGGCGCTCTGGACGGATGGACGTTATTTTATCCAGGCGGCAGATGAACTGGAGGGAAGCGGCGTTTCTCTCATGCGGATGGGAATGGAAGGTGTTCCGACCATCGCGGAGTGGCTTAAAGAAGAACTCTCCGAAGGCGAGGTTCTTTCCTTTGACGGCAGATGCCTGACAAAGAAGGAGGGAAAGGATCTGGAGGATTCCCTTGGCACGGAAGGCATTACTGTGCGGACCGATCTGGATCTGGCTGCAGCCTGCTGGGAGAATCGCCCGGCACTTCCGTCCTCTGAGGTCTTTGTTCTGGATGCGGAAAAGTTTGCCGGAGAAACTGCGGATTCGAAGCTTACAAGACTTCGGAATAAGCTGAAAGAGCACGGCGCGGATTCCTTTGTGACCGGCAAGCTGGACGAGATCATGTGGCTTTTGAATATTCGGGGCAATGATGTGGAATACAATCCGGTGGCACTTTCCTACGCTGTGATTACGCAGGGACAGACGTTTTTGTATTTGCAGGAAAGTGAAGTGAACGGCAGTGTTCGGGATTATCTGGAAAAGCAAGCGATCACACTGCGCCCGTATGAGAGCTTCTGGGCAGAGCTTCCGGAGCTTTCCATCGGAAACTGCGTCTGGATCGATCCGGAGGAAGCAAGCTTTGCGATGTGGAAGAGTCTTACCGCACAAAAGAAGCGTAAGGTTCTGGAGCTTTCGAGTCCGGTTGCGCTGATGAAGGCGGTGCGCAATGAGACGGAGATTCGCAACTTCAAGAGCATCTACATCGAGGACAGTGCAGCACTTACGAAATTCATCTATTGGCTGAAGAAGAGTGTAAAGGAAGGAGTGGCACTGACGGAAGGAAGTGCTGCTGCCCATCTGGATCATCTGCGTTCGGAGATTTCGGACTACATTGAGCTCTCCTTTGGAACCATTTCGGCCTACGGCAGCAACGCTGCAATGATGCATTATGAGCCGGATGAGAATGGCGGAGCGGACATTCTTCCGGAAGGAATGCTCCTGGTGGATTCCGGCGGACAGTACCTCCGCGGCACAACGGATGTGACCAGGACTATGTCACTGGGCCCTGTGACGGAGGAGATGCGCCGGAGTTACACACTGACAGCTGTGTCGCAGCTGCAGCTGATGGGAACCGTATTCCTTAAAGGGTGTAATGGCATGTCGCTTGACATTATGGCAAGAGAGCCGATGTGGCAGAACGGCATGGATTACAAGTGCGGAACAGGGCACGGAATCGGATACCTTCTGAATGTTCATGAGGGACCGCAGAATATCCGGTGGAAAAAAAGAAATGAAGCAGACACAACACCCTTTGAGCCGGGAATGGTGATTTCGGATGAGCCGGGTGTTTACAAGGAGGGCAGGTACGGCATCCGCATTGAAACCATTCTTTTGTGCAAAGAGTGGGGGAAAACACCGGATGGAGAATTCCTTTGCTTTGAGCCCTTGACGTTTGCTCCGCTCGACCGGGAACTCCTGGATCCGGAGGTTTTGACACCGCACACCAGAAATCTTCTGAATGAGTACCATCAGAAGGTCTTGGAGAATATCCTGCCGTTCCTGAATGAGGAAGAGGCCGCCTGGTTAAGAGAAGAGTGCCGGGAAATCTAAGGCATGGCCGGTGGACAAGACCCGAATGGGTTGCTATACTGGGTGTGACCCGGAAGCATTTTTCCCGTGTTATTTTGAACCTACAAATACTTTAAACGGGAACTCAGCTTGCATTATGGCTGCCGCGCCCCTGTCAGCAGACGGAAGAGGCGGGACACAGGTTCCGTTATCTAGGGATGGCAAAAGTAGTTGCCGCGGGTACCCACCTGGCCGAGGCTAGGAGTCAAAGTGCACGGGGCGGACGGGTTATGTTAAAGAATGCAGGCTGTCTGGAGCGATGCTTCAGGCAGCCTTTTTGCAAGGAGAGCGCATGGGTGTCATTAAAAACGGGCTGGCGATGCTGATCTATACGGCAGTGGGGATTCTGGCAGGGATTGTTCTTCTGTTCAGTCTCGTTACGGTGATTTCCTTCCGCCAATACGAACAAAATGACCTGTTTGATGTGACGGCGGATCGGCCGCTTTTGCTGGCGCTTTGTATGGTAGTTCTGTTGCTGATTGTGATGGCGGCACTGGCGCGGACCGGGGATAAAAAGAAGTTTCCCTGGCCCATGATGCTGACGGCCGGCGGTATGTCACTGTTCCTGGTCCTGGCGATTCGGGGCTTTGCCACCAATGACGCTCTGCAGCTGGATACAATTATGCAGGAGTTCTCCGCCGGGAATTATGCTTCGCTGCAGACAGGAGGGTACCTGTTTGTCTATCCGTTTCAGGTGAGCTATGTACTGATCGGGCAGGCAATTGCAGCGGTATGCGGCCCGTCCAATTATCTGATTTATCAGCTTCTGAATGTGCTTTCCATTCTCATCAATTTGTATATTCTGTACGAGATTGCCTGGGAGATATTTCAAAGTCCGAAGGTTTGCACGGCGATGCAGATCCTGTCGATGGGCTGCTGGTTTTATTATGTGTTTGCCACGTTTGTCTATTCGGACCTGTGGTCCTTTACACTGCAGACGGCAGCGCTTTATCTGGAAATACGTTATCTGCGGCAGAAACGGCTGTGCCAGGGGATCGGTGCGGGGGTCTGCATTGCAGCAGCAATCCTGTTGAAAACCAATGGATATGTGGCGTTGATCGCCATGATTTTTATTCTGTTCTGGGATCTTCTGCAACAGGAGTCCTCCCGAAAGGAAGCTCCGCAGGAAGCTCCCCGGAAAGTTCGGCGGGGAGCCTCACAGGAAGTCCTGCGCCGAATTGCGCTGACGGCTTGTCTGCTTCTTCTGACCTTTGGCAGCCAGAAACTTTTAAATACTGCGGTGGCAGCGGCAGCGGGACTTGATGCAATGCCGGCGGGAACACCGGCCATCACCTATATCGCCATGGGCATGCAGGAGACGGAAGGAAAATGCGGCTGGTACAACGGCAGCAATGTGGGATTGTTCCGTGATGCTGGATTTGATAGGGACCAGACAACGCAGGCGGCGAAGGAATCCATTGAAGCGTCCATCGGAGAGTTTCGGAACTCCGGCCGTTATTTGGTGAAGTTTTATCTCCGGAAATTTCTCTCGCAGTGGGGGGATCCGACCTGCGTATCCATGCGGGAGATGGAAGAGACCAAGCGCCACGATGCGGCATCTGCCCTTTCGGAGACGCTGATTTTCGGGACGGGGAGCCGGATCCTTCAGTGGGGAATGAACGTGATTCATTCCATGATCTATCTGGGAACGACGTTGTATCTGTGGGAGAGACTATGGAAGGCAATGCATTCCGGCGCAGGGGACGGGAAGCGAGATGCCATTGCAGCGGGAGAGCTGCTTCTTGTTGTATTCATTCTGGGAGGTATGCTGTTCCATCAGCTTTGGGAGGCTTCGGGACGGTATACGATGCGGTATTATCTGACCATGTTGCCGCTGGCGTCCTGGGGAATTGTATGGCTTTGCGGTAAGATGGCGGCAGCGTATAAGCGGCTGCGCGGTGGTGGTTCCGGAGATGGGCGATAGGCAGTGATCCGGATGGACCGAAGGGCGCAACGACAGTATCTGGAAATCGTTACACCGTGTGAACAGGATAAGGGAGATATATGCAGGATCCGACGGGACGATATTACAACGTATTTTTGGGGTGCATCATGGGCGGCGCCTTCGGAGATGCCTTTGGCTTTCCGGTAGAGTTCATGGAGCTTTCCGAGATTGTCAGCAAATATGGCCCGCACGGAATTGTCAGACCGGAGGTGGGGCCCAATGGAAGAATCATCATCAGTGATGATTCCCAGTTGACATTATTTACCATGGATGGTCTTACGTGTGGGATGCGAAGAGCAAGGGAGCATCGGACAGATGCGAAGGCGGAGGTCTATCTGGACCGGGCCTATCTGGACTGGTACGCGACGCAGCAGCCGCGCCTTCGATACAGCCACCCGTTCACATCGGTTTATTCCGATCACAGACTGCGTGCCCAGAGAGCGCCGGGAAGAACCTGTATGAGCGCGCTGTCACAACAGTTCATTCGAACAGGAAATCCAAGAGATACCTTTGACATCGCCAGCCGCGGAACGCTGGAGCATCCGCTCAATCAGAGCAGAGGGAGCGGTGCGCTGATGCGATCGGCGCCCATCGGGCTGATGCTCCACGTTGAGAATTACAATCTGCAGGCGGAAAGCGTGGCAATGGTTTCGGCAAAGGCGGCGGCGATTACTCATGGGCATCCGTTTGCCTGGCTTTCCGCATCGCTCCTTTCGGAAATTGTAAGCCGCATCACCTATCGGAGAGCCGCTGATCCGACGTTGGAACGACTGATCACCAATGCACTTTATCAGGTGGAGCAGCAGTTTCGAGGAGTAAAGGAGCTTCCGGAGTTTGTTGCCCTGATGGAGAAGGCCCTTGCCAGCGCACAGAACCCGGCGGAAAAGCCCGGGATGGCGCTTAAGAGCCTGGGGAAAGGCGCAACAGGCGAATCGGTGCTTGCCATTAGCATTTATCTTGCGATTCGGTATCAGAATGATTATTATTCCGGCATTCATGCAGCGGTGAATCAGAGCGGAGATTCTGATACAATTGGATCTGTGACAGGAAACATACTGGGAGCCTGGCTTGGCTATGAGTTTATTTCCTGCCAGCTGGATCAGATTTACGGTGTGCAGGGGTTCCTGGAGCAGCATCTGGAGATGTATGATCTTCTGCTGGAGGCGGTACAAAGAGCCTGGCATACGGCAATTCTCGGAGAGTAGTCAAAGGGGAGGCAACGGTTCAGCACCTATTGGGGAAATGCTGATATAATCAGTGTTTTCTTAGAAAGAGTAAAGAGAAAGGGAGAAAACTTATGAAGAGATCACAGCTGTTCTCGCAAATAAAATCTTTCCTGCATCCCAAACGTGCACTTTGTCTGGCGATGGCCGGTCTTTTGTTCGTGGGAAGCATACAGTCGCTTCACGTAAAGGCAAGCGGCGACGACGATGATTCGGCGGTCGAGTATTCGGATGACAGCTATGCAGACAGCAGTAGCGCAGATAGCAGTTATTCCTCAGACAGTGATTTTAACGGTTATGTCGAGACCTACTCGGATTACAGCGACGGCACCGATCCGTATGAATACAGCTTAACCTGTGATCAGAAGGTGGTGAGCTTCGGAAAGATTACGAAGGGATCGGACCGGATCTATCAGCCTTTTGTTTTGACCAATACCGGATCGACTCCGATTGATCTTGTTTGGTATATGACGGGAAACGAAAACGGGCCCTTTCAGGTTGATCAGCCATCTAATCTGCATTTGGAGTCCGGAACTTCCTGCACATTTTATGTCAGCGTAGATGCTACGAAGGCGGCCGGGACCTATAATGCCGCGTTCCGCGCAAGTGATAATCTGGATCCGGGCGGCAATTACGGCGTGGTTCTTCCGCTGTCTGTGACCATCGAGGAGAAGGTACCGACTGTTACCAGCGTTACAGTTCTTCCGGAGACGGCTACCGTGGCAAAAGGAAGCACTATGAGCTTCTCGGCCAACGTGAAGGGGGATAACAATCCTAATCTGGATGTCACCTGGTCTGTCTCCAATAACCAGAGCAGCGGTACCTACATCGATAACAGCGGCAAACTGGTGGTGGATGCAAAAGAAGGCTCCAATAATCTGGTGGTCACTGCTACGTCGGTACAGAATTCGGGTGTGAATGACTGTGCCTATGTGACACTGAAGGCAGGTAATCATACCGTTTCGGTACAGGCAGATCCCTCTGCGGGCGGTGCTGTATGGGGTGGTGGCGCGATTGCCGATGGTGCCGGCTGTGAAATCTATGCGACGACGAACAATGGGTATCAGTTCGTCGGCTGGAAATACAAGAATCAGGTTATTTCTACCAATTCACACTACACCATTCCTTCTGTCACAGAGGATATGAACGTGACGGCATCCTTTAAACAGGTTAACTGCTATGTCACCGTCCGGAAAAATCATGACAATGCCGGCTCCGTCACATCCAGCCAGAATGTCGGTTACGGCGGCGCCGTTACGCTGGAGGCCAAGGCCAGCAGCGGATACCGGTTCGACTGCTGGAAGGAAGGTGATAATGTCATCTCCAAGGATGCCAAGTATACCGTCTCCAATATCACCGGCAATCGTGAATTTACTGCCTATTTCTCGCGGACGCAGTATAAGGTCAGTGTATCGGTGACGCCACAGGACACCGGATACACGGCAGGCGGCGCCACATACAATGCCGGCGATAATGTTACGCTGACTGCGACCGCCTATCAGGGTTATCATTTTGAAAAATGGACGAGTGGTGACAAGGTACTCGGCACGGATTCAACGCTTGTGATCAACAATCTGCAGGTGGATGCCAATATCGTTGCAAACTTTGCAAAAGACCAGGCGAAAAAATATTCCATTACCGCCACCTGTGCGAACAAGGGAGGAACGATTTCCCCTGCCGGGACGTCTACGGTCTCCGAGGGAAGCAATGCGATCTACAGCATTGTCCCGGATAAAGGGTATATGGTTTCCAACGTCGTTGTGGATAACACCTCTGTCGGAGCGGTATATTCGTATACCTTTACATCGGTGAAGGGCAATCACGCGATTGCAGTGGCTTTCCAGCCGGTGCCGGCAACCACCGCATCCACGGCCGCCACAGACACTGACGCGTCCAAGCAAAGCGCAGCGGCCGGCAGCACGGCATCCGCAAAAAAGAGTGACTCTGCAGCGGCTTCATCCGGTGCTTCCACAGGCGGAACATCCTCTTCGAAGCAAAGTGCGGATGCGGGCAGCACAGCATCTGTAAAGAAGAGTGACTCCGCAGCAACATCGCCCAGTGCTTCCACAGGCAGTACGTCCTCTTCGCAGCAAAGTGAATCCGCTTCTTCCGATGTACAGGCAGCGGAAAGCGACCTTCCTCTGGATGAGGATGGGAATTACGATGCTCACTATGACGATGCGGATCTGACCGATCCGGATACGCTGGAGGATTACAATGCCCAGACCGGTGTGTTCCAGATCCTGAACATTACGCCCAGCGATGCGCGCACGGCGATCCAAAACGGCGAGGATGCACAGCTTCTGCAGCTTGCTTATAATCAGGATTACATTATGGTGAACATCCATAATGACTACAGCACGGATGACAATACAACAGCGGGAAGCCATTTTGACAGTACAGCCAACTTCCCGAATCTGGAATATGTGGTTAATGGGATTCTGACCGAAGAGGATAAGATGTGTGCCTTTGCGGGAAACGAAGTGTCCTTTAATCTGACCATGTATTCCACGAACGATTATCCGACGGATGCGGACCGTCAGATTCAGGAGGCCTGTGATAAGAATAACCTGTCTGCAGGAGAGCTGTTCGAAGTCCTGATGATGAAAACCACGCATGGAGAGACGCAGGTGGTTACGGAATTAACCACCCCCATGCAGGTGGTTATGCCGATTCCGGATTCCATCAAGGAAAGCAGCCGGGCGTATTGCATCGTTCGTTCCCATGAAGAAGAGGATGGCTCCTTATCCATCAGCTTCCTGCAGGATCTGGATGAGGATCCGGACACCATTACCTTTGAGACGGATCGCCTCTCCTCTTACGCCATTGCGTACCAGGAAGGAGAAACCGGCATCGCCTCCTTCGTCCTTAAAATTGTCGTTGGCGTGGTGATTGCGGTGATTGTCATTACGCTGATCCTTGGAATTACTTCTGCTGTGCGCCATCGCCGCTCCAAGGAGTAAAAAAGTTTGTCACAGGCTGGCGTCTGTGAAGAGAAGAAAAGAAAATAGGTTTTCCGTGTAATTTGTGCAGAGTCCATGTATAATGGACTCTGTCTGTTTATGTTGGGGAAGAATTCTCCGGTATTGCGGCGCACAGAATTGTTACAACTATCTTAAAGGAGATTATTTATATGATACAGGAAGATCTGGAACGGATCCGTCAGGAAGCCAGAGAACGCCTGGAAAAGGCGTTTTCTCCGGAAGAGATTAATCAGATTAAGGTTGATTTCTTGGGAAAGAAGGGACAGCTGACCGGTATTCTGAAGGGAATGAAGGATGTGACAGCGGAAGACCGTCCGAGAGTGGGACAGATGGTCAATGAGACGCGAGCCCGCATCGAGGAGGCCATCAGCTCCCATCAAAAGGAAGTGGAGGCTAAGCTTCTGGAGGAACGCCTAAAGGCAGAGACCATCGATGTTACGCTTCCTGCCAGAAAGGAAGAAAGAGGCCATCTTCACCCCAATACCGTGGCACTTCGTGAGATCGAAGAGGTCTTTATCGGCATGGGCTATGAGGTTGTAGAAGGACCGGAGATAGAGAAGGACTACTATAATTTTGAGGCCCTTAATATTCCGGCGGATCATCCGGCCAAGGATGAGCAGGATACCTTTTATATCAACGGGGAGATGCTGCTGCGTACACAGACATCCGGCACGCAGATCCACGAGATGGAGAAGGGGCGGATTCCGATTCGCATGATCGCTCCGGGACGTGTGTATCGTGCGGACGAGGTGGATGCAACCCACAGCCCGGTATTCCATCAGGTGGAGGGGCTTGTCATTGATAAGGGAATCACGTTTGCGGACCTGAAGGGAACACTGGCGGAGTTTGCCAAATCCGTATTCGGAGAGGACACGAAGGTCCGTTTCCGCCCGCATCATTTCCCGTTTACAGAGCCGTCTGCAGAGATGGATGTGTCCTGCTTTAAGTGCGGCGGGAAGGGATGCAGCTTCTGCAAGAACGAGGGCTGGATTGAAATCCTTGGATGCGGCATGGTGCATCCGCATGTTCTGGAGATGAGCGGCATTGATCCGGAAGTTTATTCAGGCTTTGCCTTTGGCGTGGGTCTGGAACGTATAGCGCTTCTTAAGTATGAGATCGATGACATGCGTCTTCTTTATGAGAATGACAAGCGCTTTATTGATCAGTTCTGACGGAGGCAGGAAGCAGCAATGAATACACCAATTTCATGGATTAAGGATTATGTTCCGGAGCTGGAGTGCACGGACAAGGAATATTATGACCGCATGACCCTTTCGGGAACAAAGGTTGAGAACTGGAGAAATCTGGACCATAACTGCGAAAAGATTGTTGTAGGCCGTGTGGAAGCTATGGAAAAACATCCGGACGCCGACCATCTGTGGGTATGCCGGATTAACATTGGAAAAGGTTATGCTGCCGGTGGCTATACGGAGGAAACCGATGGCCTTTCCGAGCACGATGCGGCAGCAAAGGACTGCATCCAGATTGTAACGAGTGCGCAGAATCTTCAGGTCGGGGATGTCATTCCCACCTGCTTAAACGGAGGCAGAGTGGCCGGCGGACATGACGGCGGTCCGCTTCCGGAGAACGGAATTGCGATCAAGTCCGGAAAAATGAGAGGACTGGCCAGCGTTGGTATGATGTGCGGCATTGAAGAGCTTGGTGCATCAAGGGATATGTATCCGGAGGCACCGGAGAACGGAATCTATGTATTCCTGAAGGACCAGGCAAAGGATCTGGCTCTTGGCAGCGATGCGCTGGAGGCGCTGGGACTGCATGATACCGTGTTTGAGTATGAGATCACTTCAAACCGCGTGGATTGCTATTCCATCCTGGGTATTGCCAGGGAGGCGGCTGTCACCTTTGAGAAGCCCTTTGTGGCACCCAAGGTAGAGGTAAAGCATGAGGGCGAGAAGGACACCTCGGATTATGTAGAGGTTTCGATTGAGGATACGGATCTTTGCAGCCGGTATGTGGCAGCCATCTGTACGGATGTAAAGCTGGCACCGAGCCCGCGCTGGATGCAGCGCAGGCTTGCCAATTACGGAATTCGTTCGATCAACAATCTGGTCGATATCACGAATTTTGTTATGATGGAATACGGTCAGCCGATGCATGCCTATGATTTTGATACCATTCATGGCGGTAAGATCATTGTAAAACGGGCAGCAGACGGAGATACGTTTACAACGTTGGATGATCAGGAGAGAAAGCTCGACAGCGACGTTCTGATGATCAATGACGCGGAGCGCCCGGTGGGCATCGCCGGCATCATGGGCGGTGAGGACTCCATGATTACGGAGAATGTACACACAGTTCTGTTTGAGGCTGCAACCTTTAACGGCACGAACATCCGCAAATCTTCCAAACGAGTTGGACTTCGCACCGAGGCTTCGGCCATTTTCGAAAAGGGACTGGATCCTTACAATGCACTAGATGCAATGGATCGTGCCTGCCAGCTGATGGAAGAGCTTGGCTGCGGCAAGGTGGCAAAGAGCTATGTGGACGTGCACGGAGAGCTTCCGGCCCTTCGCCGGATTCCGTTTGAGCCGGAGAAGATCAACGCATATCTGGGAACATCCTATACCAGAGAACGGATGCTGGACATTTTCCGGCGGGAAGAGCTTGTCTATGATGAGGAGACGGGCGATCTGGTAATTCCCTCGTTCCGCCAGGATCTGAAGGCTATGTGTGACATTGCCGAAGAGGCAGCAAGATTTGACGGTTATGATAAGGTACCGTCGACACTGCCCGCCAGTGCAGCAACAGTGGGCGGTCTTCAGCCGATGATGAAGCTGCAGGATGCGGCAAGAACAGTTGCTATGGATTACGGGTATTCAGAAGCAGAGACCTTCTCTTTTGAAAGCCCGAAGGTTTTTGATCTTCTGCTCCTGGATCCGGAGGCACCGGAACGCAGAGCCATTAAGATTTCCAATCCGCTCGGAGAGGATTTCTCGATTATGCGGACGCAGATGGTCAATTCCATTCTGACATCACTGGGAACGAATTATGCGCGCCGCAACAAGGACGTAAAGCTCTTTGATCTTGGCAAGATCTATCAGGCACAGGAGCTGCCGCTTACGGAGTATCCGGACGAACGGCCGCTTTTGACCCTGGGCTTCTATGGTGATGGCAGCTTCTATACCTTAAAGGGTGTTGTAGAGGATTTCTTAAAGACCGTTGGTGTCAAGGAGAAGATGCTGTGCGATCCGCAGTCGGGGAAGAGCTTCCTACATCCGGGACGTCAGGCTAATATCATTCTCTCGAATCCTCACGGCGGACCGAAGGGAACGCCGGTTCAGACACTGATCGGCTACATGGGAGAGGTGCATCCTACGGTTGCCAAGGCATATGGTATCGGCGATCGGGCATACATTGCATGCATTGATCTCAAGCTCGTACTGGAGAAGGCTTCTTTTGCACATCATTATGAGGGAATTGCCAAGTTCCCTGCGATGAGCCGTGACATATCCATGGTGGTTCCGAAGGAAATTACGGCGGGCGCCATTGAAGAGGTTATTGAGCTAAGAGCCGGAAAGCTCCTCGAGTCCTACCGTCTGTTTGATTTGTATGAAGGCGTACAGGTAAAGCCCGGTTGCAAGTCCATGGCGTATAGCCTCACATTCCGTCACAAGGATCGTACGCTGGAGACGGAGGAAGTGGATAAGGCAATGAAGAAGATCCTGAATGGTCTGGAGGGTCTGAACATTGAGCTCCGCTCCTGAGTAGGTACTCATTTAGAAAGATCTTTGGAAGAGGCGCGAGCGGATAAGGCTCGGGCCTCTTCTACAGTTACTTCTGTTTTAGGTATACGCGCAGTTGCGACAAGGGAAAGATAATGGACCGTGGATATCGGAAAAAGAATCTGTGTCAGCATGAGAACGGCACAAGCCCATCGGAGAAGTCGATGGATCTTCAGAAGCTGTCGTGGATCCTGCTGGTTGTTTACGTCTTGATGCTGATTCCGGTCGTATGGATCGGGCGGTACGATGCACCATCGGCGGACGATTTTTCTATGGGACTTGGCACCCGGCTGATTTATGAAGAAACGGGATCGGTGTCTGCAGTTTTGGGCAAAATACTCTCGGAGACCGTCCGGTATTACCAAACCTGGATTGGATATTTTACCTCGTGTCTGTTTACAACCGTATCCCCGGCAACCTTTGGAGACGGCTGGTATTGGTTGACGCCGATTATTATTCTGGTCGGACTTCACATCGGTGTTGTGTTCTTTTTGTATGTACTGATGGAACGGCTCCTTGGCATGGACCGATACGCGAGACGCTGTATGACCATTTTGATGCTATTTCTGATGGTGCAGCTGATGCCGGAGGGCGCTCCGCGGGCCGAAGCCTTTTACTGGTACAGCGGGGCCGGCAATTATACGCTGACCTTTTCACTGGGACTGTGCTATCTGGGGTGCCTTATTCTGGCGGTGTACGCGGGGGGCGGAAAGAAACGTATTCTTTGGTGGGGAATGGCTTGCCTTTTGGGCTTTCTTACAGGAGGCGGTAATTATCTCAGTGCACTTTCCTATGCCATTGTGTCGGCAGCGTTTTTGATTCTGCTGTTGCTGCGGCAAAGCGGCTGTATGGGGAGGTTGCTGCCGGAAAAGGGTCATGTTCTTTTTGCGGCAGACTGGAAATGGATGCATGCGGCTCCGGCGGCTTGGAATCTGTTGGGTCTGGCACTTAGCGGTCTTGCACCGGGAAACCGGATCCGCGGAGAGCAGACCGGCGGATATGGCGCGGTGAAATCAATTGTGCTGTCACTGTATTATACGTTGTCCTACCCGATGAATCAGTGGCTAAGCTGGGCGATCATTGCGATTTTAGTGATTGCGGCAGTTGTATTTGCGACGGCATTTCGTTCGGAGACGGCAGGTAAAATGAAGGAGAATCTGTCCTACCGGCATCCTCTTTTGGCCACTATTTTTGCTTATGGTCTTGTCAGTGCGGTAGTAACACCGGCTCTGTATGCACAGGGGAATATGGACGCCGGCCGCATTCAGAGCACCTTCTGGCTACATGCGGTCCTTGTACTGCTGATACTGGAGTGGTATCTTATCGGAGGACTGGCTCGTGCGGGATTTACGGCTCCCATCCGGTCAGGGCGCGTTGTATGTATGGGCATTGCCGGATGTTGGCTTGTCTTTTCACTGCTGGCGGTGAAGGGGAATCCGGATCTGTACACCGCATCCCGAGCGGTCACGGATCTTATAAATGGATCGGCCGCGCGGTACGGCGAGGAAAATGCACAGCGCCTTGCTATTTTGCAGGACGAGGGACAACCGGATGCGGAGCTGCCAAGGCACATTGAACAGCCGGCTCTCTTGTACTATATGGATGTGAGTGAAGACCCTGAAGACTGGGTGAATCAGAAGCTTGCAGAGTATTATCACAAGTCCAGCGTGCGCGGAGCGAAAGGCGAGACAGAGTGATGCGTGGCTGCAGATGGGCTGCGGCAAAGGAAGGAGAGAACATGGAACGAGAGAATGTGTGGAATACGTATGATCTGGAAATGCAGAAGAACTGCCTTGATTTTGCAGAGCAGTACCGCGTGTTCCTTTCAGAGAACAAGACGGAGCGTGAGTGCGTGGATACGTTCGTCAATGAGGCAGAGGCGGCAGGCTATGTAGAGCTTTCCCGCGCCATTGCTGAGAATGAGAAGAATGGCACAAAGCTCAAAGCCGGTGACAAGGTTTATATGACGTGGATGAATAAGTCGATGGTGCTGTTTCGCATCGGAACCCATGCACTGGAGGAGGGCGTGAATATCCTTGGTGCTCATATCGACAGCCCACGCATGGATGTGAAGCAGAACCCGCTGTTCGAAAAGGGCGGCTTTGGATATCTGGATACGCATTATTACGGCGGTATTAAAAAGTACCAGTTTGTTGCAAGGCCGCTAGCGCTTCACGGGGTTCTTGTTAAGAAAAACGGAGAGACCATCGTACTGAATGTGGGAGAGGATCCGGATGATCCGGTCTTCTTCATTTCGGATTTGCTGATTCACCTGGCGCAGAACCAGATGCAGAAGAAGGCCAATGAGGTGATTGACGGAGAGGCTCTGGATCTGATCATCGGTAATAAGCCCATCATCATTGATGCCAAGACAAAGAGCGGCAGCAAGGAGGGAGAAAAGGATAAGGAGGCAGTCAAGAATTCGCTTCTGACCATCCTGAAGGAGACCTACGGAATCGAGGAAGAGGATTTTGAGTCCGCTGAGCTTGAGGTGGTTCCGGCAGGCCCTGCAAGAGATGCCGGTTTTGATCGCAGCATGATTCTGGGCTATGGACACGATGACCGCGTTTGTGCATATCCTTCCTTCCGCGCGTTGGTGGATGCGCAGTATGACAATGAGGCTAATGCGCCGGAGCGCACCAGTGTATGCCTCCTGGTTGATAAGGAGGAGATCGGATCGGTAGGTGCAACTGGTATGCAGTCAAGATATTTTGAAAATGCAATGGCCGAGGTGATGAATCTTTGCGGCTGCTACAGTGATCTTGCACTTCGCCGCTGCCTTGCTAATTCGGATATGCTTTCCAGTGATGTATCTTCGGCATATGATGCGAACTGGGCGGATTGCTTCGATGAGAAGAATACCGCATTCCTTGGCCGCGGAATGGTGTTCAATAAATTCACAGGCTCCCGCGGCAAGTATGATTCCAATGATGCCAATGCGGAATACATCGCACATTTGCGCGATATCTTTGACCGGGAAGGTGTTGTAACGCAGACCGCAGAGCTTGGAAAGGTCGATGTTGGCGGCGGCGGAACCATCGCCTACATCCTGGCACTCTACGGCATGAATGTCATTGACAGCGGCGTACCGGTGCTCTCGATGCATTCTCCGGCAGAGACTGTATCCAAAGCGGATATTTATGAAGCCTATCGCGGATACAAGGCATTCTTAAAGTATGCATCGCTGCGCAATGCCTGAAGAAAGAAGGAAATACAGATGGTAGAACAGGGAAATGTGCCGATTGGCCATAGAACAGCGGATTATTATTTTGATCTTCCGAAGGAGCTGATTGCGCAGGACCCCAATGAGGTAAGAGATGCCTGCCGGCTTTTGTGCGTCGATCGGAACACCGGAGAACTGGAGCACCGCATATTTCATGACGTGATTGAGTATCTGGAGCCGGGGGACACGTTGGTTCTGAACAATACGAAGGTGATTCCTGCCAGACTCCTGGGTACCAAGGAGGGAACCGGGGCGGGTGTTGAAGTTTTGCTGCTCAAGCGCCGTGAAAACGATGTGTGGGAAACACTGGTGCGTCCGGGCAAGAAGCTTCGACCGGGGGCGATGGTAAGCTTTGGCGACGGGCAGCTTCGCGGGGAAATTCTGGATGTGGTTGAGGACGGAAACCGACTGGTGAAATTTTATTACCAGGGGATTTTTGAAGAGGTCCTGGACCGGCTCGGCCAGATGCCGCTGCCGCCCTATATTACGCATAAACTGGCGGATCCGAATATGTATCAGACGGTGTATGCCAAGTTTGACGGAAGCGCTGCGGCGCCCACGGCGGGGCTGCACTTTACGGAGGAGCTTCTGCAGAAGATACAGGATAAAGGCGTGCATCTGGCGTATGTGACGCTTCACGTGGGCCTGGGAACGTTTCGCCCGGTGAAGGTGGATGATGTAACCAATCATCACATGCACACGGAATGGTATAATGTTCCGCCGCAGGCAGCCGAGCAGATCAACCGGACGCACGCGGAGGGCGGACGGGTCATCTGCGTCGGGACAACAAGCTGCCGCACGGTGGAATCGGCGGCGGATGAAAACGGATTGGTGCAGGCCGGTGCGGATAATACCTCTATTTTTATCTATCCGGGATATCGGTTTAAGGTGATGGATGGCCTGATTACCAATTTCCATTTGCCGGAATCCACACTGGTGATGCTGGTTTCTGCCTTTGCGGGTCGGGAGCACGTACTGCATGCCTATGAGGAGGCAGTGAGGGAGAGATACCGATTTTTTTCCTTTGGGGATGCGTGCTTGTTTATTGACACCGAATTCCGCAATCGGAAAACAGAAGGACAATAAAGATAGAAGTATAAATTGCTACGCAGAAAGCGGGTATGTCTTTGTTGACATATCCGCTTTCTGCGTTATTAGGCCAGTTATTTTGCAAACGATGTACTAGTTGCGAAGTGACTCTAACAGATGCACCAAAAATGTAATATTAAAATTGTCGTTTTCGCACAAGATGTATAAGAGAGAGCAAGAAGAGGGTGGGCGAAATACCAGAGATAGAGTATACTAATTTCACATAATGAAACGTCAGCCGTAAGGGCTGCAGTTTGGAGGTTAAAATGAGTAAGAGGGTTTACAAGTTCGAAGAAGGCAATGCTAAAATGCGTGATCTTCTCGGCGGCAAGGGCGCCAATCTTGCAGAGATGACCAATCTTGGACTGCCTGTACCGCAAGGCTTTACCATCTCCACCGAGGCTTGCACCGATTATTACAACGACGGCAAGCAGATCAACGAGGATACGCAGCAGCAGATCTTTGATGCACTGTCCTGGCTGGAAGGCATCCGCGGCAAGAAGTTCGGGGATGAGACGGATCCGCTTCTGGTGTCTGTCCGCTCCGGCGCACCGGTGTCCATGCCTGGCATGATGGATACCATCCTGAACCTTGGCCTGAACGATATTTCGGTTGTCGGCTTTGCGAAGAAGACGGGGAACCCGCGCTTTGCCTACGATTCCTATCGCCGCTTCATCCAGATGTTCTCGGATGTTGTTATGGGACAGCCCAAGACCCTTTTTGATGCAATACTGGAAGGTGAGAAGAGCAAGCACGGCTACAAGTTTGATACCGAGCTGACGGCAGAGGATCTGCAGAACGTTATTGCAGAGTACAAAAAGCTTTATAAGGATCAGCAGGGTGAGGAGTTCCCGCAGGATCCCCGTGTACAGCTGATGGAGGCTATCAAGGCGGTGTTCCGTTCCTGGGATAATCCCAGAGCGAATACGTATCGCCGTATGTATGACATTCCGTATGAGCTTGGTACCGCCGTTAACGTGCAGTCCATGGTATTCGGAAATATGGGCAACACATCCGGTACCGGCGTAGCCTTTACCAGAAATCCGGCAACCGGCGCAAAGGGTATTTTTGGTGAGTATCTGATCAATGCTCAGGGCGAGGATGTAGTAGCCGGTATTCGCACACCGCAGCCCATTACAAAGCTTGGCGAGGACCTTCCGGAGTGCTACGAGGAGTTCCTGGCAATTGCACACAAGCTGGAAGATCATTACAAGGATATGCAGGATATGGAGTTTACCATTGAAGACGGCAAGCTGTTCTTCCTGCAGACCAGAAACGGCAAGAGAACCGCACAGGCAGCTATTCAGGTTGCATGCGACCTTGTTGATGAAGGCATGATCGATGAGAAAACGGCGGTAACCCGTATCGAGCCGGCGTCTCTGGATCAGCTGCTGCATCCCGGGTTTGACATGTCCAAGCTGGAAAGAGCAGAGGAAATCGGCCAAGCTCTTCCGGCATCTCCGGGAGCTGCTGCAGGACGTGTATACTTTAGCGCAGAGGATGCAGTTGCAGCGCATTCCGCAGGAAACCGTGTCATTCTGGTTCGTCAGGAGACCTCTCCGGAGGATATTGACGGCATGCATGCAGCAGAAGGCGTTCTGACCATGCGCGGCGGCATGACTTCTCACGCTGCGGTTGTGGCAAGAGGAATGGGAACCTGCTGCGTATCCGGCTGCGGCGACATGCGTGTGGACGAAGAGAGAAAGTTCTTTGAACTGAGCGGCCATAAAGTCAAGGAGGGAGACTACATCTCTCTGGATGGCTCTACCGGTAAGATTTATCTGGGCGATGTTCCGACCGTAGAGGCAACCATTTCCGGTAACTTCCAGCGCATTATGGACTGGGCAGACAAGTATCGTGTGCTGCAGGTTCGCACCAATGCGGATACACCGGAGGATGCGGCAAATGCCGTACACCTTGGCGCAGAGGGCATCGGCCTTTGCCGCACCGAGCACATGTTCTTTAACCCGGATCGTATTCCGAAGATCCGCAAGATGATCCTTTCGGATACGACAGAGGAGAGAGAGGCTGCACTCAATGAGCTGATTCCGTTCCAGAAGGGTGACTTCAAGGGCATTTATAAGGCTATGGAGGGAAGACCGGTTACCATCCGCTTCCTGGATCCGCCGCTTCATGAGTTCGTGCCGAATACACCGGATGAAATCAAGGCAATGGCGGCTGAGATGAATCTGACAGAAGATGAAGTACAAAGACGCTGCGATGATCTGAAGGAGTTTAACCCGATGATGGGACACCGCGGCTGCCGTCTGTCGGTTACCTTCCCGGAAATTGCCAGAATGCAGACCAGAGCGGTTATGGAGGCTGCCATCGAGGTGAAGGAAGAGAAGGGCTATGATATCGTTCCCGAGATTATGGTTCCTCTTGTCGGCGATGTGAAGGAGCTTTCCTTTGTAAAGAAGGAAATTGTTGCGACGGCGGAGAAGGTGAAAGAGGAGAAAAATTCCGATATTACCTACCACATCGGCACCATGATCGAGATTCCGCGTGCAGCCCTGATGGCAGATCAGATTGCACAGGAGGCAGAGTTCTTCAGTTTCGGAACCAACGATCTGACGCAGATGACCTTCGGATTCTCCCGTGATGATGCCGGCAAATTCCTGCAGGATTACTACAAGTCCAAGATCTATGAGCAGGATCCGTTTGCACATCTGGATCAGAACGGCGTTGGTCAGTTGATTCAGCTGGCAGTTGAGAAGGGCAAGAAGGTTCGTCCGGACATTCACCTGGGAATCTGCGGTGAGCACGGCGGCGATCCGGCTTCCATTGAGTTCTGCAACCGTGTAGGTCTGACCTATGTCAGCTGCTCTCCGTTCCGTGTTCCGATTGCAAGACTTGCGGCGGCACAGGCAGCGATTAAGGATGGAAATGCGAAGGCCTGAATTGTTTGCAGCGTTGAAGGGGGATGTTGACATGGAACATCTCAAAGAAAATAAAGGAATAGAGCACAAAGTTTATTTCTGATGAATCGTAAAAGAAGACGTTGCACCATGTTGAAAGCTCCCCGCAAAAAAAATGCGGGGAGCTTTTTCTGCGGGGATGGGAATCCTGAAAAGCTACGTAGTAGCGATTTTGTGAATGAGATGCATTGTTGCGGACTGACGTAAGCGGGCGGTTTAACGGTATATCGCAATACAGAATAAAAAAATGAACAAAGAAAAACCCTAGAAACGTTGATTTTTCAACGTTTCTAGGGAATCTTTACCGTAGCGAGGGGGGGACTTGAACCCTCGACACCGCGGGTATGAACCGCGTGCTCTAGCCAGCTGAGCTACCTCGCCATATCATTCGCTGCATCGCTGCAGCTCATTTAATATACAAAATTAAGCCGACACTGTCAACATCTTTTTTAAAAAAAGTTGAAAATGTATAAGCTATAAGTTACTGTACAGTAACATTTGACTGAAAAACTACCTTGCATGGATTCCCTGCGCCTCTCAACTGTGATACACTACACATGTAATCGTCTCATTCATTTTATCGTTTGTTAGTCGGTGCACGTTTGTGAAAGCAACCGGCCAGAAAAGGAGAAGAGATGGAAAAAGAAAAGATGGTAAAGATGCAGCAGATTGCAGCACAGCCGGATGTTCAGCAGAAAATCGCTGAAATTGAGAAGAACGGAGAGCCTACGACAGCTGTTATTTTGGATTTCTGGAAGGAGCAGGGCATTGATCTGACGGAGACGGATTTGGATGATCTTGTTCAGGAAGTGTCCGATGCAGAATTGGATGATGTTGTCGGTGGAATAAATGTGACACGCAAGGTAAAGGTTCAGACGCATGCAGTACAGAACGCAGAGCTGGCGGCAGATGCGGGCATAGAATCGGGGCTGCGTCTTATGGAGCAGTGCAAGTCGATTTTAGGGTTTGATGTTTCTGTGGTTCGGAGAAGAAAACGGCTGGCCAATGAACCTATTTTATAAGTACCAATGTAGTATTAGAGGCTGACAGAAATCCTGACGGCAGTGGTGATCGTCCGGGGAGTACTTCTTAAATGAGTATTCTCCGGGCGATTTTTGTCGGTTGTGGTAGAATGGTTACCGCAATGCTTCGCGATTCTGAGAAACTATTCGGGGCCAAGCAGTTTTGCAAACGGGGTACTGGATGGTTACGATTCTGAAAAGAGGAGGCAAGGGAGTGAAGAGGATTCGTTTTATCGGTGCAGGAGCACTGGGACTTTTGTTTGCGGATCAAATGCGTCAGAACCTGCCGGAAGGCGGAAAAATTGAATTCGTAATGGATGCGGAACGACTGGAACGGCATCGGAAGGATATTTACACAATCAATGGAGAAGAAGTACAGTTTACGATGCTAACACCCGAGCAGGCCCGTGAGGAGGGACCGGCTGATTTGATCCTCGTCGGTGTAAAATATCCTCAGTTTGCTTCGGCGATGGAGACAATGGCCTCATCAGTGGGAGAAGAGACCACCATTCTCTCAATGATGAACGGCGTGGACAGCGAAGAGCTTTTAGGAAAGCGGTTTGGACGAGAAAAGGTTCTGTTTAATGTCTCGCAGGGGATGGATGCACAAAGGTATGGTACCAACCTGACCTATACGCAGCACGGGCATCTGTATATCGGTGTACCGTCTGGGGAGCAGCTGATGACTCTGGATGCTCAAAATCCTCTTACCCTGGAACAGGCAGAGGAGCTGCGTGGAATACTTCTGGCAAAACTGGATGCGGTCTGCCGCTTTTTTGACCAAAGCGGAGTTTCTTACGTTAGAGAAGAGAACATTCTTCATAGAATCTGGAGCAAGTTCATGCTGAATGTGGGTTGCAACCAGGTCTGCATGGTGGCGGATAAGGGCTATGGACCGTGCCTGGAGCTGGGGAGCCTTGAATTTGCACTGATGACTGGAGCGATGCGTGAGGTGTGTGCACTGGCACAGGCCAAAGGCATCATGGTGGGTGAGAAGGAGCTTGCGGAGTATATTGCATTGGAAAAAACGCTGGATCCCAATGCGGTTCCGTCTATGGGGCAGGACCGTCGGCAAAAAAGACGTTCGGAGGTCGACATGTTTGCGGGGACGGTGATTCGACAGGGAAGAGAACTGGGACTGGAAATGCCGGTTAATGAGTATCTTCTTCGCAGGGTGCGGGAGATTGAGGCACAATACGGCGAGAGCGCCACATGAGCCAAAAGAAGCCTGCATATAACGGTTCACCCGTCGCAGGCAGGCGTCTGTACAGTAACGCCTGCATAGCAAGTTTTGCGAATGCGATTCTGAGTAGCTGCGAGCCTGTTATGATGGTCTTGCAGAAGAGTGATAAAGGAGGAACAACCAAGATGAAGAATAAAGTGGCAGTAGTGCTGCTGGCAGTGGGAATGGGAGTGTCGATGGCGGCGTGTGCAGACACGGATGGCACACAGGCATCGCCTGCTGCGTCTACGGAGGTCACAGCTGAAGCAGCTACGACAGATTCTGCGGAAATTGCCGGAACAGAGAATACGCAGGATGTCATTGCCGATGAGAGCAAGGAAGGAACATCTGATTCGGTGACGGTGAGCGGCAATGTACTGACGACACCGTATTTCGCAGTGACGATTCCTTCGGACTGGAATGGCGATTACAGCTGGGATGTGTATCAGTCGTCCGATGACAATGCGGAATCTTATACGCTGAACTTTTATTGCACAGCAGCCAAGGACAATGGCGAAGGCGGATTTGTGTGCGGGGTTGTGTACCAGACAGCGCCGCCGGAATTTATTGAATTCGTCGGCGGAGATTTTATTTGCGGTGTGAAGGCCGATGGAAGCAGCGACGTGGATGGTTATGTTGCAGTTTCCTTTCCTACGGATGTGCAGTGCGGCGAGGGAACACAGTCGGCATACGAAACGCTTTACAACAGCGTAGATAAGCTGGAGAATTCCATTGTCCTTCCGGAGGGGGCTCAGCGGGTGGACATGACGTATGCGGAGTCGATGGCCTCTGTGGAACGGGAGACATACGGTGTGATTGCAGATGCCTCCATGCATTCCTTTACAATGGTGACGTACGCCGGTGAGTTTGTCACCATCAGCGGAGAGGACATCAGCACCGGAAATCTTGCGGGCGGTATACAGGTTGGACACTGTTACAGCATGAAGTATAAGGGACTTTTAGGGGCCGATGGGGATGCATCGAACATCACCTTTGAATCATTGGAAAATACTGACGCACAGACCCCGGAAAAGGACTACGAGGCCATGTATACGGCATCGCAGGTACAGCTGGCGCTCCACATGGAGAGCCTGGATATGCTTGCCGGTGTCTGCAGCTTTCCGCTAACACTGGACGGCAGGCAAATTGCTTCGGCAGAGGAGTTTACCGGTCTGCGGTTTGCGGACGTTGTTTCCGATGATCTTGCACGCAACGTGCAATACTGCAGCCTGTACGATGCCGAAGTGACGGGAGATTCCTTTAGCATCAGCCTCTTAGGAGAAGCGCCGGAGGTTGTCATCTCCAAGACGGCAGACGGATACTGGGTGGTAACATCAATCCGGAATTTGTAATATCTGTTCAGCATCTGCCGGTTACAAAAGCCTTTGAATATAGGAAATAACGTCCTTTTTCGAGCTTCTTTTCCAGCCTTCCTGTTGCGCGCGTTCCGCGAGCGGAACCAGGACATGGAAGTCCATATGGGCTCCTTCAAAATAACCATCCGGCTCTGTGCTGAAAAAGTAGCCGTTCCAGACCTCTTTCGATGCGTTGAGAAAGCGCTCTGGCTCCAGATAGCACATTTTGCGCTTTTCTTCTTGGACAAGAGCGGCGGTGGCAAGCGGGGAAAGAAGCTCGTATTCACTTTGCGGGATATCGGCAAATATGGCGGGGAGCGGCGCAGCTGCAATGCATTCGCTGCCCCGCACGATCTGAATGCCCATTGCCTCAAAATCCAACTTCGTTTCGGTGAAAATCAGCTTCAGAAGAATACCGGTGTCGGTGTATGCGTGCGCGCGCTGGTAGTCGGTGTCAAAGATGAAGTTCCCGAGGGAATAGAAGACGGCCTTCCCGTCGTCGAAGAGCTCGTAATTCTCCGGCACGTGCGGGTGGTGTGCCACGACGACATCGGCGCCAAGCTCCAGATATTTCAGATAGCGATCCCTCGTATAGGGACTTGGCATGGGGGCAAACTCTTCGCCGCCGTGGGAGACCACAACACACCAGCGGCAGGCTTTCTTGATCTCCCGGATCCGGACAGCAATTGCATCCATATCATCCCAGCGGAAAATGCCGGGCTCGGTTTTAGTGGCGGGTATGCACTCCGTCTGATACGCCACGCAGAACATACCGATGCCGCCGGCCTCCTCGAGATAAATCGGCTCGGAGGCCTCGGTGTCGTTCATACCGGCGCCCATGGTGCGGCTTCCCATGGCAGCAGCAAGGGCCTTTGTACTCTTTACGCCTTCAGTTCCGGCATCCATGGTATGGTTGTTCCCGATGCTCCAGATATCGGCGTGAATGGTCTGCAGCACGCAGGCGGCTGCAGGATCCATGCTGTGGAAAAACACGCCCCGTGATCCATCATCCTCTGCACGAATCAGCGCACCCTCCACATTGGCGACTACGTGATCGGCACTGTGGAAAAAATTCAGAACCGGTCCTGCCAGAAGCTGCGCATCCTCCCATCTTTTATCCATGTAGCGATCAAATCCGATATCACCGGTAAATACAATAGAAGTGGTTTCTTTTGTCATAGTGTAATCTCCTTTGTGAATTTGTTTAACGAAAACACCCCATGAGCAAACAAAAAGTTGCGGAGCAACGACTTTGTTCTGAAGAGTTACCTTTGCTTGAAAAAGCAGATGTAACGATTCAACGTCCGTGCTTTTTGCTTGCTTCGTAGTCGGCCAGCACAGAGAGTGCTTCCTTCGACATGGGATACAGAATCGATATGTTGAACAGCGTCATCAGTCCGATGCCGACATCGCCCAGATCCCACACGAAGGTGTAGGAAGCAATGCCGCCGATGAACAGCATAACCAGTGCAAGCAGCTTGTAGAGCGTCTGCCACACAAAGCGGTCACCGAACAGGTAGGCTACGTTGGAACGGGCATAGAACAAAATGCCCAGGAACGTAGAAAAGCTGAATAAACCCAGAGTAATGGCGATGAAGATGACACCGAAGGATCCCAGGTGGTAGGCCATGGCTGACTGCAGAAGGGCCATTCCCGACAGGCCTTCGGTGATTTCCTGCGGTGCAAGAAGCATGATAAAGGCGGTGCAGCTGCAGATGACAATGGTATCAATAAAAACACCCAGCGACTGTACAAGACCCATGGCAGCCGGGGATTTGCCATCGGCTGCGGCGGCAGCACAGGGGGCCGAGCCGGAGCCTGCCTCGTTGGAAAACAAACCGCGCTTGATGCCGTTCATAAGCACAGCACCAAACGTGCCGCCTGCAAACGGACGCAGTCCAAGGGCTTCCTCGAAGATTCTCTGCAGAACCGATGGAAGGGCGGAGATATTTTTAAAGATGATAAATAACGTGATGGCAAAGTACATGATGGCCATAAAGGGCACCATGATGTCCAGAACCTTCACCGTGGCATCCTTGCGCAGAACAATGACGGCGGCAAGAAGAACCAGAACAATTGTTGTATACAGCGGCGGTATGGAAAACGCATTTGCAAAGGACTCGGAAACGGAATTGCTGATGACCTGGCTGATGCCGCACCAGCAGATCAGACCGGATAGTGCAAAAAGAACGGCCGGAATGACATACCGCTTTTTCTTGCCTTCCTTTTGCTCCCAGAAACGGTGGATGTAATAGGCCGGACCTCCGCGATACCCGCCATAGAGCGGGTCCTTTTCTTTGTAAAGCTGTGCAAGGACTGCCTCAATGAATGCAGTGGAGGAACCTAGAACAGCCGTGATCCACATCCAGAACACGGCACCTGCGCCGCCGGCGGATATGGCCGCTACGACGCCGACGAGATTTCCCATTCCGACGCGTGTTGCGGTGGACACGATCAGCGTCTGAAACGCCGACAGGCCATGGTCATTTTCCTCCTGCTGCATCAAGGCGCGGATCATATCCGGGAAAAGCCGGATCGGAAGGAACCGAGTGCGGATGGTAAAATAAACGGCGGCGGGGACCAGAAACAGAATCAGCAGTGAAATGCCGACGGAGCCGCCTCCGGGCAGCGGGATTTCAAACAGATCTCCCCATAAAAAGCGATAGACGGTTTCAATCAGCTGTACAATTTGCATATGTCCCCTCCGATGCATCAGATACGTCATTACTGTATAAACGTTGCTCTGTCGTTTGTCTGACGTGCGAACAGCAGCGATCCTTGTATTATACAATGTCTCTGTTACACTGTCGCTTCGCACCTCGCCCACTTGCCAATTTCAATCGTGAATTTGTCTGCAAGCAGTAGGCTCGCGTTAAAATATGACAGACACTGAGTGAATGTGAATAATTGTAAGAATTCTGCGGCAAATTGCGAATACGCAGACAATTATAAAAAGCGCTCAAAAATGATTGACACAATGAACGAGGTGTAGTACTATACAATCAACAAAGGGAAACAAGAAAGAAAAGAAAGAAAATAAAGGATCGAAGGCAACAGATGTTTTCCCTGAATCCGAATTCCTAGAGGGATCGGTAAACAAAAATAAGCGAAAGGAGGACGGTCCAACGGCATAGGTACGGTACACAGAACGATAATCGCAGACAAAATTTCCAGAATCATTCAGAGTTTGAGCAGGAACCGCTCCCAAATTGGTTTCGAGGTCAAATAGAAGTTCATTCAAAGAGGAAACTCCAATGTACTAAGTAATGGAAGCTCCGGAACAGGTGGATGATAGGTTCGGAGGATGGTCCGATGAACAGGTCATAGAAATGTTAGGAAGCAGTCATGTAAGAGTGAGAAGAAAAGCCGAAGGTGTCCGATGATCCGGGAGAGGTATCCGGCAGGAAACGCCGGGAATCCGGTGAGGAGAGGCTTCTGACCACCGCTTAGCAGGTATAGTCCGATGGGAACCTGATTTGAAGTAACAGAGGATGGAAAGGACAACTGAATATAGCAGAAGAAAGAGAGGCTGTGGAATGCAGATTAATCGCTTCATTCATTGAGAGGGTATCGATCACGCAAGGATGTGATGGATACCCTTTTCCATGTGTTCTGCATCCTGCCTGCGAAGTGTTATACTGTAACCATTCCGGGGCTTGTTTTTGGATTTTTATCTTGTGAGGACGCCGCATGAGCAAAGGGAGGCTGCGCAGCAGTGATCTTTCAAGTAGGCCCTGAATAGCTAATAGGAGGAATTGGTTGCGCATGAAGATTTTTTTCTATACCTTGCGGGAATTTGATGAGCTGTCCTTTGCAGAGCAATATGCAAAAGAGTATGGGATCGAGTTTGGATATACCACGGATTATCCGGATGCGGATAATTATCGGCTGGCACAGGGGGCGGATGCGGTGAGTATGACGCCGTGCGACATGTCTTCTGCAATGGTAGAGCGGTTCGCATCAATCGGGGTAAAGTACATTCTTTGCAGGTCCATCGGATATGATCATGTTGATCTTGCGTGTGCGGCGAAAATGGGAATGCGTGTCGCCAATGTGAGCTATCCGCCGTCTGGCGTTGCCAATTATGCCATTATGCTTATGCTGATGCTGCAGCGGAGAATCGAAGAGATTCTGAGCCGAGCCAGAATTCAGGATTATTCCCTGAAGGGTAAAATCGGAGATGATATTTCCTTTCAGACCGTGGGCGTGATTGGAACGGGACGCATTGGCAGAACCGTGATTGAACATCTCTCCGGTATGGGATGCCGGATTGTTTGCTACGATCCTTATCAGAATGAGGATGTGAAAAAGCTGGCGGAGTATGTTTCCCTGGAAACACTGTACCGGGAAAGCGATGTGATTACGTTGCATACCAATGCAACCGGAGAGAATTATCACTTGTTGAATAAAGATGCCTTTGATCAGATGAAGAACGGTGTTCTCATTGTTAATACGGCAAGGGGAAAGCTGGTGGATACCGATGATCTGATTGCGGCACTTGAGAGCGGACGCGTGGGCGGAGCAGCGCTGGACGTTCTGGAGAAGGAAGATGGGCTGTATTATTACAATCGTATCGGCGATGTGATAAGCAACCGGGATATGGCAGTGCTGCGGTCCTTTCCAAATGTGATTATGAGCCCGCACACCGCGTTTTATACGAAACAGGCCGTGGGACATATGGTGGGAAGCTGCTATGAGGCAGCAGATGCGTTTGTGCGGGGAGAGGCAACCGAGCATGAGGTACAGTTGCCGTGAACAGCTGCCGGAAACCAACACAGAACGCGGATGCGGAACGGGCACATGAGGTGAAAATGTCATGACCAAGAAAATAAAAGAGGCAAACCCAATGGCCGGAAACCAGATGAATAAAAAAACGTCATGCCAATTGCGACGAGACCGGAAGCAGCCGCTCTATAAGAGCTTTGGATATGCCTTTGAGGGGATTTTTCACACCATTCAAAAGGAACGAAACATGCAGATTCACTGCTGCGCGGTGATTCTGGTTACAGTCTTTGGCTTGTGGCTTGGCTTGAGCCGCGAGGAGTGGTTTGTCTGCCTGATCCTGTTCGGGCTTGTGATGAGTCTGGAGTGCGTGAATACCGCAGTGGAGGCGGTGGTGGATCTTGTGACGAAGGAGCGGCATCCGCTTGCCAAGAAGGCTAAGGATGCCGCGGCCGGTGCGGTTTTGATTGCAGCCATTTTTGCGGCGATCATAGGACTGTGGATCTTTTTGCCTAAGCTCCTGCTGCGAATGGGATGATAACAGTTCACTCGCTAGCCAGCGACGGGTCCTGACGGAGTTGTCCGATCTGGGGACGCTCCCGCTCCATCCTCGGACCTAGCGGTGCTAAGCTCGCAGAATACGCTCGCAAGCACCGAGGCCTCGCAAGGCCCCTGATCTGGACATTCTCCGCCACCCTGTCGCTTGACTGGCGTCTGTACTGTAACATGGGATGACGGCAGGTGCTGAACAGATACAAAATATCGTGCCGCTTGTGGTGAACGATGGTATAATTGTCTGTATCAATCACCCGCAAGGGATGTAAATGGAGGTGTTACAAATGGAACTTGGTGATGGAATTAAGAAATTTTTTCTGATTGGTATTGGCGCGGCGGCAACTTCGGTTGAGAAGTCCGGAGAGATCCTGAGCGACCTGGTGAAAAAGGGAGAGCTGACCGTTGAGCAGGGGAAAGCGCTGAATCAGGAGCTTCGTCACAACGCTGAGGAGAAGAAAAAGAAGTTCGAAGAGGAAAAAAAGCAGAAGAACTTCACGGATTTTGTTTCCGGGCTGAGTACAGAGGATCTTGTTAAGCTCAAGGAGCAGATTGCTCAGTTAGAGAATGAGACTGCAGAGGCAGCAGAGCCTGAAGCGGATGCCGCTGCAGAGGAAGAAAAAGAGGCGGAGTAAGCTACTGCCGGGGGACAAAGGACCTTTTGTCTCCGATGTCATTGAAGAGGATAGGAGAGGGTCACAGAGCAATCTGCGGCCCTCTTACTCGTTGGATGGCAGTGCTTTTGCGAGTAAGGCCTTGCACCGTTACACGATTGGTTAAAATTCGACGCCGTACCGGGATAAGAGTATGCAGACAGAAAACGCAACAAGGGAAAGTGAACATAAAGATACAGCCGTCCAGGACAACAAGTCTCGCTTGGCGGAAATCAAGGATGTTCTGGTTCGCAATAAAATTACAAGAGGTGTGACGCCGGAGAAGCTTCGCACCATTCTGGAGGAGCTGGGGCCGACCTACATCAAAATCGGGCAGATCATGTCTCTCCATTCGGATATTCTGCCTGCCAGGTATTGCGATGAGCTTCTGAAACTGAATTCCAGCGTTGCACCGATGCCGTTTGAGGTGGTGGAGGAGGTGATCAACCGTTCCTACCGTCAGGACTGGCATGAGGTGTTCTCCTATATTGATCCGAAGCCGCTTGGATCGGCCTCCATTGCGCAGGTTCATAAGGCCGTTCTTTTAACCGGAGAAGATGTTGTTGTCAAGGTGCAGCGCAAGGGCATTTATGACATTATGGCAAGGGACATCAGTCTTTTGCACCGGTTGGTGCATTTGATGCCGCCGGTGGGGGATTTGAAGAACCTGGTGGATCTCAACATGGTTCTGGACGAGCTTTGGAGCGTGGCGCAGGAGGAGATGGATTTCCTCAAGGAAGCTGCCAATATGGAGGAGTTCGCACGGAACAATAAGGGAATTGTTTACGTTTCCTGCCCCAGGCTCTACCATGAATTTACGACCAGCCGCGTGCTGGTCATGGAGTATATTCAAGGCACTGCCATCAATGACAAGGAAACGCTTTTAGACGGCGGTTACGATCTTCATGAAATCGGCACCAAGTACGTCAATAATTTCATCAAGCAGGTGATGGATGATGGCTTTTTCCATGCAGATCCGCATCCCGGCAACGTAAAGGTTAGTGGCGGGAAGATTGTCTGGATCGATATGGGCATGATGGGACGGCTTTCGGAGAAAGACCGGAAGGTCATGGTCAAGGGGGTACAGGGCATTGCTCTTCATGACATTACGATGGTGGAGAATGCGGTCCTTGAGATCGGCGAATTCCGCGGCCGACCGGATCGGGCCAAGCTTTGGGAGGATCTTCGAAAGTTTCTGGATGACTACGGCTCTGCTTCCATGGGAGGCATCGACATTGCAGAGGTTCTGGCGGATTTGATGGAGATCATGAAGGAAAACGGCATCAGCCTTCCCCATGGGGTGACAATGTTGTGTCGGGGGCTTGCCCACGTAGAGGGAGTGCTTGCCGAGATCAGTCCGGATATCAACATGTTCCAGATCGCGGTGACGAGGTTTTCTGAGGACTATTTGCACCAGCTTGACTGGAAAAAGGAGCTGGGAAAGAGTGGAAGAACCTTGTACCGGGCTGTCAAAAAAGGGGCGGAGATTCCGGCTCTGACGACGGATACGTTGAATGAGTTTCTGCATGGACGCGCAAAGGTGAACATCATCATGAGCGCACAGGACGAGTTTACAGTGGTGGCCTATGCGCTGGTTCGGAATCTGGTCATCGGCGTGTGCATAGCGGCGCTTCTCATGTCGTCGGCCATCATATGCACGACGGACATGCAGCCAAAGGTGATGGGGATTCCGGTACTGGGGGCTGCCGGTTTTATTTTTGCTCTTGGCGCGAGCATGTTCCTGGTGCTGCGGAATATATACTACCGTTATCGAAAACCCAAAAAAGATCGCAAGGGCTTCCGATTCTGGAAGTAAATGACATAAAAACGGTAACAAGAAACGATGGACAAACGACTACGTTATACGTTACGGGAAGAGGATCTGGAAAAGACTGCGGGTGGCCTGGTAAATCTGGTGCTTAAAAGCTGCGTGCGCGTGACAGGACATGAAATCAGCGCGGCGAAGTTTTGCCCGGACGGAATCACCTGCGATGGAAAATCCATTCGGGTGACTGAGCGAATGCAACCGGGGGAGACCTTACAGATTGTTCTTCCGGAGGAACGGGACGAAGGGAAGCTTTTGCCGGTGAAAGGACCGGTGCGGGTTCTTTATGAGGATGAGGATCTGATTGCCGTGGACAAAGAGGCGGGCGAGGTGGTGCATCCTTGCCCCGGACATTACGCAGATACCGTGGCAAATTACCTGACGGAGTATCTAAAGGATTCCTCCGGGCTTCGCATCATCGGGAGACTGGACAAGGAGACATCGGGCGTACTTGTTTTCGCCAGAAACCGCGCGTCTGCGGCCAGGCTGCAGCGGCAACGGGAGGAGGGGAGATTTATTCGAACCTATCAGGCGCTTTGCGAGGGATGGTTTCCGGAATACGAAAAAAAGGGGACCATCGATCACGACATGGAGAAGGTTCCGGGCGTTTTGATGAAGATGCGTGTGTGTGGGGAGGGAATAACCGGCCTCCGGGCAATTACGCATTATGAAGTGCTGCGGGAGTTTACGGCAAAACCGTCAGGGGCGGAGCAGAGTCTGACAGCTCAGTACTCCCTCTTGCGGCTTCACATTGACACCGGACGGACCCATCAGATCCGTGTGCATATGGCTTCGATCGGGCATCCCTTAGTGGATGATACGCTGTACGGATCGGCGGCAAAGACAGAGGAGATGGATCACGTAAAGTCTATGGCGGAGGGAACGGGGAAAACGGGACGGCATGCTATGCTGCAGGCTGTCTGCGTGGAGCTGGATCAGCCGTTTACCGGGGAGAGATTGTGCATACGCAGCCGGTTACAATAACAGAAAAAAGACACCTGCGGGTGCAGATGCCTTTCTTCTTTACTACTTCTTATGAGGGGGGAGATAGTGAGTAAGTAACTATCTTGATAAAGATCATAACGGGAAAATGTGTTGAAAATGTGTACGCGATCTAAGGAATTTCTAAAAAGTCTAAAGCATTTCTAAACGGATGCACCAAGGAATATAAGGAAGAGAGGATGGCTATGCAGCTGGAAAAACTGATACAGGAACTGGAATATGAGCTCTATGATGCGGGCGGCAAGCCAGTTGCAAAGGAATCGGAGAAGGGACGACGTCTTCTGCAGCAGGACATCCGGGAGATCACAAACGATTCCCGGAATGCCGGCTGCGGAATCCTGTTTTTTGCCATATGCGGAGCAAAATCGGACGGACATAGCTACATCCCGCAGGTGGCGGCAGCAGGGACTACGGCTATTCTGACAGAGCATGACATTGATCCGGTAGAGGGGACGTTTGCTGAGAATCTGGTCTTGATCCGTGTGAGGTCCACGCGCAGGGGAATGGCGCTGGTATCGGCTGCCTTTTACGGATATCCGGCAAGGGAGCTGAAGATGATCGGCATTACCGGGACCAAAGGGAAGACCACAACCACCTATCTGGTGCGTTCCATTCTGGAAAAGGCCGGAATGGATGTGGGACTGATCGGCACCATCGAGTCCACCTGGCATGAAGTACACCGGCCGGCGAATAACACGACGCCGGAGTCCCTTGCGCTGCAGAAAACGCTGCGGGAGATGGCGGATGACGGTGTGGAGGCGGTTGTCATGGAGGTATCCTCCCAGGCACTTATGCTGGACCGGACGGCGGGAATCTTGTTCGATATCGGTGTCTTTACCAATCTGTCGGAGGACCATATCGGACCGAATGAACACAAGGATTTTGCGGATTACATGCATTGTAAGAGCCTTTTGTTCCGTCAGTGCCGTCTGGCCATTGTCAACGGAGACGATCCGCACACTAAGCAGATTCTGGAGGGGAGCTCTTGCCGCGTGCTTTCCTACGGAATGAATCCCTCCAATGATCTGTATGCTGAGGAGCTTTTGCTGAGTAAAAAGCCGGGGGAGCTTGGAATTTCCTTCGTGACAAAGGGAATTTGGGAGCTACACTGCGAAGTGCCGACACCGGGACGATTCAGTGTTTACAATGCATTGTCTGCCATCGCCATTTGCCATGCGTTTGACGTTAAGGCAGAGGATGCAGAAACGGCACTTGCAGGAGCAAGAGCAAAAGGACGTATTGAACTGGTAAAGGTCAGCGATGATTTTACACTGATGATTGATTACGCTCACAATGCGGTTGCGCTAGAGAGCCTTTTGACTACGCTGAAGGAATATCACCCGCATCGTCTGGTGACGCTATTTGGGTGCGGCGGAAACCGTTCGAAGGTGCGGCGCTTTGAGATGGGGGAGGTGTCCGGAAGGCTCTCGGATCTTTCCATCATCACATCGGACAATCCGCGGGATGAAGAGCCGATGGATATCATTCAGGATATTGTGACAGGAATCTCCAAAACGACAGGAGCGTATGTGACCATTCCGGATCGGCGGGAGGCAATTGCGTATGCGATTCACCACGGCGAGCCCGGAGACATCATTGTTCTGGCCGGCAAGGGCCATGAAGATTATCAGGAGATTAAGGGCAAGAAGCATCCGATGGACGAACGTGTCATCATTGCAGAGATTCTGCAGAAGGATGCGGCCCGGTAAAGCACATGCATCGTTACGCGCAGATTGTCATTGATATTTCACACGGGCGGCTGGATCGGCCGTTTACCTACAAGATTCCGGAGGCTTTGGATTCGGAGTTGGGCCTCGGGAGTCTTGTTGTTGTACCCTTCGGAAAGGGAAATTCTGTGCGAAAGGGGTACGTCGTTGGTTTTTCGGACACCTGTGACTACCCGGATGCACAGATCAAGGAGATTCAAGAGGTGGCGCGGGGCGACTCTGGGGAGACTGGCGGGTATTCGGTGCAGCTGGCCCTGTGGATGAAACGGCGCTACGGATCCACGTTTGCGGCAGCACTGAAAACGGTGGTGACCAGCCGGGGATCGGCCAAACCGGTGGAGGAGAAAACCGTTCGACTCCTTCTGTCGCCGGAGGAAGCGGAGAAGAAACGGCATCAGTTCGCCATAAAACATCAGGTGGCAAGAGAACGGATTGTGCGAGCGCTTCTGGAAGCAAGTCCGCAGCCGTACCAGCTGATGCTGCAAAAGCTCCACGTGACGAGGGAAGCGCTGGTTTTTCTGGAAAAGCAGGGGATTCTGGAAATTCAGACAAAAAAGAGCCTTCGAAATCCGGTGGCGGGTGCCGCGAAGGAACAGGGGCAAAAGGAGCTTAGTCAAGAGCAGCGCGATGCCGTTAGCGGCATCTGGAACGATTATCAGAAAATCCGAATGCTCCCCTCTGATCAGGAGGAAGTGCCGCGGGTCAGCCTTCTCCACGGCATTACCGGCAGCGGCAAAACCGAGGTATACATTACAATCATCGAGAAAATTGTGGCAGAGGGCGGTAAGGCCATCATGCTTATCCCGGAAATTTCGCTGACCTACCAGACGCTGATGCGGTTCTACCGTCATTTTGGAGAGAGGGTGTCGGTAATGAATTCCTCTTTGTCGGAGAGCGAGAAAAGCGACCAGTTCGAGCGGGCAAGAAGAGGAGAAATCGATGTAATTATCGGGCCGAGGTCGGCTTTGTTCACGCCGTTTCCGCGGGTCGGCATCATCATCATGGACGAGGAGCATGAAAGCAGCTACAAAAATGAAACGATGCCCAAGTACCATGCAAGAGAGGTAGCCATCCGTATTGCAGCCATGCACAGAGGTGTCGTCGTTCTCGGGTCGGCGACACCGTCTCTGGAGTCGTATTATCAGGCTATGCAAGGCAATTTTCGCATGTACCGTCTGACAAGGCGCCTGACTGGCGGAAATCTTCCGCAGACAGAAATTGCCGATATGCGGCAGGAAATGCGAAGCGGCAACCATTCTATTCTCTCCAGACGTCTTTCGGCTTTACTGCAGGAGCGGCTGGGGCGAGGGGAACAGAGCATATTGTTCTTAAATCGCCGTGGGTTTTCCGGCTTTGTTTCCTGCCGGAACTGCAGCTACGTACCCAAATGTCCGCACTGCAGCGTGTCCTTGTCCCTGCATGGGAAGGGACGCCTGGTGTGTCATTACTGCGGCTATGAAACGCAGATGCCGGCAACCTGTCCGGAGTGTGGCTCGCCCTATATCAGCGGATTTCAGGCAGGGACCGAGCAGGTTGAGCAGCTCCTTCGAAAGGCCTATCCGCAGGCGCGGATTCTGCGCATGGATGCGGATACCACCAAGACGAAGAGCAGCTATGAGAAAATATTATCGTCTTTTGCCAATGAGGAAGCGGATATACTCATTGGCACCCAGATGATTGTGAAGGGACATGATTTCCCGAATGTAACGCTGGTGGGGGTGCTGCTGGCGGACATGTCACTGCATATGGGGGATTACCGGGCGGCAGAGCGGACATTTCAGCTGCTTACCCAGGCGGCCGGGCGCGCCGGGCGCGGAGCGAAGCCGGGGAATGTGGTGATCCAGACCTACGATCCGTCCCACTACAGCATTGTCTATGCGGCGCGGCAGGATTATGAGGGTTTCTACGCAGAAGAGATGACCTACCGCCGACTTTTGAAATATCCTCCGGCCGAGCATATGCTGGCAATTCAGATGACATCAAGGTCGGAGGAGCATGCGGCACTCTTTGCCCGGCAGACTAGGACCCTTTTGGAAAAGCTTCCGGAGACAAAAAAGGGCTGTATTTTGATCGGCCCGGCAGCGGCGGCGCTGGAAAAGCTGCGGGATGAGTACCGCTATGTTCTCTATGTTAAAAGCGCTGATTATGATACACTGATCGCTTGTAAAGATGCGGTAGAGGCTGCGGCAAAACGGGCGATGCAGGCGAGCGCCGGAATGGATACGGTGTTCCAGTTTGATTTTGATCCGCTAAGTCCATACTGATCGGCAAATGATTAAGTAGCATTTGTTTTCATTCATAAGTTTTCTAAATAAAAGAAAGGCAGTAAGACTATGGCATTATTGACCATTCGTGAAATCGGAGACCCGATTCTGAATAAGAAAGCAAAAGAAGTAAAGGAAGTGACGCCCCGGATCCGGGAGCTGATTCAGAATATGCTGGAGACCATGTATGAGGCCAATGGAGTCGGATTGGCGGCGCCGCAGGTTGGTATTCTCAAGCGCATTGTTGTCATTGACATCAGCGAAGAGAGAAACGATCCGGTGGTCTTTATCAATCCGGTCATCGTGGAAAGTTCCGGAGAACAGACGGGCTATGAGGGGTGCCTTTCCGTCCCGGGCAAGTCCGGCGTAGTGACAAGGCCTGATTATGTGAAGGCTATTGCCTTTGATGAGAACATGGAGGAGTATGAGATTGAGGGGGCGGACCTGATGGCACGGGCGATGTGCCATGAGTTTGACCATCTGGAGGGGAAACTTTATGTGGACCTTGCAGAGGGCGGACTTGTGGATAATGAGGAGCTTGTACAAAGCGAGGAGTAGGCTGATATGAAAATTGTGTTCATGGGGACGCCGGATTTTGCAGTACCGGCGCTGAAGGCACTGGCAGAATCGGACAAGCACCAGGTGACGCTGGTGGTGACGCAGCCGGATCGCCCGAAGGGAAGGAGCGGAAAGCCGGCTCCATCGGATGTCAAACAATGTGCACTGGAATATGGAATACCGGTATTCCAGCCGGAGAAAATCCGGGACAAGGAAGCAGCAGACCGGCTCTATGCTCAGCAGGCAGATATTTTCGTGGTGGCAGCCTTTGGTCAGATTCTTCCGCGGGAGATTCTGGAGATGCCGCGCTACGGGTGTGTGAATATTCACGGATCGCTTTTGCCCAAATACCGCGGCGCCGCACCCATCCAATGGGCGGTATTAAACGGAGAAAAAGAAGCCGGCAATACCATTATGCAGATGAATGAGGGCCTGGATACAGGGGACATTCTGACGCAGGAGTCCATACCTCTTGACGAGAAGGAAACGGCCGGCTCGTTGTATGAAAAGCTTTCACAAATGGGTGGCCCGCTCCTTTTAAAGACACTGGACCTTTTGGAGGAGGGAAAGGTCACACCGGTTCCCCAGGACAATGAACAGTCCTGCTATGCCAAAATGCTCCGGAAGGAAATGGGACAGATCGATTGGAATCAAAGCGCAGAGTCCATCAGCCGGCTCGTACGCGGCATGAATCCGTGGCCCAGTGCCTATACCCATTGGAACGGCAAGCTTTTGAAAATCTGGATGGCCTCGGCGGTGTCGGAATCCGAGCTGGAAGCAAAGACTTCTGCATGCGATGCAAACGATCTGCCAAATGCCGGACCCGGAACGGTAATCGCTGCGGCAAAGAACCGGTTCTGGGTACAGACAGGCAATGGCGTTTTGGCACTGGAGGATCTGCAGCTGGAGGGCAAAAAGAGAATGCCGGCAGCTGCGCTGTTGATGGGGTGTCGAATCCAACCGGGGGAAGTACTGGCGTCTGAGCAGTAACGTACCGGAACTTGGAAGGGGAGGCTTATCATGGATTATGGTTATGGCTATGGATATTACTATTACGACTACACAATGATTCTGGTGGTCATCGGAGCGCTCCTGTGCCTTGCAGCCAGCATGCGCATTCGATCCGCCTATCGAAGGTATTCCAGAGTAGCCGCGGCCTGCGGCATGACAGGAGCGGAGGTAGCGCAGGAGATTCTGCGACGAAACGGTGTTTATAACGTGTCGGTACAGCATGTGTCCGGAGATCTTACGGATCACTATGACCCGTCAAAGCAGGTGGTAAACCTCTCGGATTCGGTGTATAGGTCGCGCTCCGTGGCAGCGCTTGGCGTAGCGGCGCATGAATGCGGACATGTGATGCAGCATGAACAGGGGTATGTGCCGCTGCAGATTCGGACTGCCTTGGTGCCGGTGGCTAATTTTGGCTCCAATGCCGGAATCTGGATTGTGATGCTGAGTCTGATCCTTGGTTTGTCACAGACATTTACAACCATAGGAATTGTACTGTTCTCTGCGGGCGTGTTGTTTCAGATTGTTACGCTGCCGGTGGAATTCAATGCGTCCAGAAGAGCGCTGGTGATGCTGGAGCAGTACGGGATTCTGGGAACGGATGAAAACCGGAAGGCAAGAGCAGTTCTGCGGGCGGCGGCACTGACCTATGTGGCAGCGGCAGCGGCTTCGATTCTGCAGCTGCTACGTCTGGTGCTGCTCTCAAGAAGTAATAACCGTCGAGATGATTGATGGTTGCAGTGCATTGGGCCGGGTATTTAAAAATCGATGTAAGGCGACGACAGGTGCATGCAGTAGCGATTGATGAGAAGGAAGTATACGGTGGGAAACGAGAAAACGGCAGAGAAAAGCGAGCATAGGACAAAGACGGCGCAGGTGAACCTGCGGGAGCTGGTCTGGATGATTCTGACGGACCATGAGCTGCATGGGACGTACATCAATGTTCTGCTGAAACGGACGCAGGATCGGTATGCGGATCTTCCGGTATCACAGCGGGCGTTCATCAAGCGGCTAACCGAAGGAACCATCGAACGGGAAATCGAACTGGACACCGTGATTCAGAATCATGTCAAGGACCGGGAAATTCGCATCAAGCCGCAGGTTCGGTGCCTGCTGCGCATGAGCCTGTATCAGATTTTCTATATGGACAGCGTGCCGGATTATGCGGCCTGCAGTGAAGCAGTGAGAATCTGCAAGCGGAAGAAAATGGCGCAGGCGGCCGGATTTGTCAATGGAATTCTCCGCGGTGTATGCCGGGAAAAGGCTGCTGCTGTCCGGGAAGGGCGGGAATATATTCCGGCAAAGCCGGTCCCGAAGGCGGTTCGCACAAGACCCAGCAGCGCAGTCGTAGTGGTGGCCGGCAAGCGCACGGACGCCGGCAGGAAGACGGCACCCATGGAAGAGAAAGGGGCAGCCGTGGATGCGCAGGATGCAGATGCACTGACACAGCTCGAGCGGCTGTATTCTATTCCGCGTTCGATCCTGGAGCTATGGAAGGAGCAGCTGGGAGAAGAGCGGCTGGAGCCCTTGTGTCGTTCGATGATGGAGATTCGTCCGGTGTGCATACGGCTGGATCCTAGGCTTTCTTCCGAAGAAAAGGGAGCGGCCGTCGCAGCGCTGAAGGGTGCAGGCGTAGAGGTTACTCCCGGAAAATGGGCGGGGGATGCGTATCTGCTCCGGCACGTACCGGGACTTTCCGGGCTCCCCGGGTTTGCGGAAGGAAAATGGACGGTACAGGACGAGTCCAGTCAGTTGGTTGCTTACGCGGCAGGGATCGCGGGGCCGGGAAAGGACCTGGAGGGAGCCGTACAGGTATACGATCTTTGCGCAGCACCGGGAGGAAAATCCATGCTGGCAGCTGCGTGTTTGCCGGACGGAACGGTTCATGCCTATGACCTGGCAAGGGACAAGACGGATCGCATTCGCTCCGGCCTTGGAAGGATGAAGCTTCACAATGTGCTTGTGGAAGAAAATGATGCTTCCAACCCAAGAGAAGATCTTCGGGGAAAGGCGGATCTGGTTTTGTGCGATGTTCCGTGCTCGGGACTTGGCGTTATGACACGCAAGCGAGACATAAAGTATAACGTGACGCCGCAAAAGCTCCGTTCCCTGATTACACTCCAGAAGAAAATAGCGGCTAACGCGGCCACCGTTTTAAAGCCCGGCGGCGTTCTTGTTTATTCTACCTGTACTATCAATCGGCAGGAGAATGAGAAGATGGCAGAGTATCTGGAGAAGAAGATGGGACTGATTCCGGAGGACCTAACGCGCTATCTTCCGGCAGATTTCCCGGGAATTGAGAAAAACTGCATACAGCTTTTCCCGGATATTCACGGGACGGACGGCTTTTTCATGGCCAGATTCCGGAAGCCGGTGCAATAGGAAAGGAAGACCACGGAAATGGAAGCGTGTAACAATGTCAAACCGGATATCAAGTCGCGTCCGCTTGCGCAGCTGACAAAGGAGCTGACGGCGGCCGGCTTTCCGAAATTCCGCGCCGCGCAGCTCTACCGCTGGCTTCACGTGCAGCAGGCACAAAGCTATGAGGAAATGACCAATCTCCCGGCAGCTTTCAAGCAATGGCTGTCGGAGAATTATTCCATGACAAAGCTTCTGGTGCTGGACCATCAGATTTCTGCATTGGACGGCACGCAGAAGTTTTTGTTTGCCTTGCCGGATGGGGAGACCATTGAAAGCGTTTTTATGAAGTACAAGTTCGGCAACAGCATCTGCGTTTCTTCGCAGGTGGGGTGCCGGATGGGGTGCCGGTTCTGTGCATCTACACTGGATGGTCTGCGCAGGAACCTTCTTCCCGGAGAAATTCTGGAGGAGATTTATACCATCGGAAGAGTAACCGGAGAGCCGGTTTCCCATGTGGTTGTGATGGGGACCGGAGAGCCGCTGGACAATTATGACAATCTTCTTACCTTCCTGCGTATGCTTACGGATGAAAACGGAAGGAATCTGTCGATGCGGAATGTGACGGTCAGCACCTGCGGCATTGTTCCCAGGATTTATGATCTGGCGAAGGAAAAGCTCTCCATTACACTTGCTCTCTCGCTTCATGCGACGACAGACGAAAAGCGAAAGCGGATCATGCCGATTGCCAATCAGTATTCGGTGGAGCAGTGCATGGCGGCCTGCAAGGCGTATCTGAACGAAACCGGTCGGCGTGTGACCTTTGAATACAGCTTGATTCGCGGCGTCAATGACAGCGCGACAGATGCCGCCGAGCTGGCAGCACTGGCAAGGCAGGTGGAGGCGCATGTTAACCTGATTCCGGTGAATCCGGTGAGGGAGCGGGAGTTTGAGCAGCCTGATCTGTCGGCCGTGCAGGCCTTCTGCGGCAAGCTTGAAAAACATGGAATAAATGTTAGTATAAGGAGAGTGTTAGGACGGGATATTGACGGCGCATGCGGACAGCTGCGACACCGGCATATCAAAGAACAGACAGACTGAGAGGATGGGAAGGAATGCATTCTTTTTCCATTACCGATATTGGCAGACGAAGAAAAATGAATCAGGATTTTGTCTGCGCATCCGATGAAAGCGTGGGACATCTGCCTAATCTGTACCTTTTGGCCGATGGCATGGGCGGACACAGGGCCGGCGATTATGCTTCGCGGTTCACGGTGCGTGAGACGCTGCGACTATCCGCGGCCAGTCATAAGACAACGGTTATGGAGATTCTGGGAGATTCGCTGCATGCGGTGAATTTGAATCTTCATGCGACAGCCAGCATGCGAGAGGATCTGTATGGGTGCGGAACCACGGTGGTGGCTGCCTGCGTAACAGACGGTGTTCTTCATACGGCCAACGTAGGTGACAGCCGTTTGTACATTGCAGGAAGAGATGGAATCCGTCAGATCACGGTGGACCATTCGCTGGTAGAGGAAATGGTACTGGCCGGGAGTCTCGACGCCAAAAAGGCACGGAATCATCCGGATAAGAATGTCATAACGAGGGCTGTGGGAGCTGAGGAATACCTGGATGTCGACTTCTTTACCACCAGACTGGAAGAGGACGACATTGTACTGATGTGTTCGGACGGCCTTACGAATATGGTGGAGGATGAGGATATTTACCGAATTCTCTGTGAGAATGATTCATTGGAGTCGAAGGCAAGAGCGCTGGTTGCTGCAGCCAATCAGGGAGGCGGACTGGATAACATTTCCGTCATTTTGATTGCTGCCTGACAGGAGATTGCTACATGGTAAAGACCGGTATGCTGATTGCGGATCGCTATGAGGTGCTTGAGAAAACCGGCACCGGCGGAATGTCCGTTGTATATAGAGCAAAGGATCACAAATTAAATCGAACTGTCGCGATAAAGGTACTCAAGCAGGAGTTCTCGGACAATGCTAATTTTGTTTCGAAATTCCGTGTGGAGGCGCAGGCGGCAGCAGGGCTGATGCACCCCAACATCGTCAATGTATACGATGTAGGTGAGGAAAAGGGCATGTACTACATTGTCATGGAGTACGTGGACGGTATCACCCTTAAAAAATATATTGAAAAGAAGTCACGGCTTACGACAAAGGAGGCCATCAGTATTGCCATTCAGGTCTCCATGGGACTGCAGGCGGCGCATGCCAATCACGTCATCCACCGGGATGTGAAGCCACAGAATATTATGATATCCAGAGATGGAAAGGTGAAGGTGACAGACTTTGGTATCGCCAAGGCAGCTACCTCCAACACCATCACATCAAATGTCATGGGGTCGGTGCACTATACCTCGCCGGAACAGGCAAGAGGCGGGTACTCCGATGAGCGAAGCGATGTGTATTCGCTTGGTATCAGCCTGTTCGAAATGCTGACGGGGCGTGTTCCGTTCAACGGAGAGACGACAGTGGCTATTGCCATTAAGCACATCCAGTCTCCAATGCCCTCACCTAGAGAATTTATTCCGGATATCCCTGTCAGCGTGGAACAGATTGTATTGAAGTGCTGTGAGAAGAGTCCGGATCGGCGGTATCAGAACATGACTGAGCTGATTGCGGATCTGAAGCAGTCGCTGATCCATCCGGATGATGATTTTGTAAAGGTAATCAATCCGGACGAGGACGGCGCTACCAGGATGGCAGCACCGGCGGAGCAGTCGGAAATCCGAAGGCGTGCTGCAAGGAGCGGTGATCTTTCGTATCAGGAACCGGCAGAAGAGTCATACGTAGCGGCGGAGCCTTACGCGGCGCCGACGTACGCGGCACAGCAGACCTACGAGGCGGATCCGGTGTACGAATCTGCAGCGGCAGGTAGAGCTTCGGCGGATGTCTATGAAGAACCGGCTTCTGGCACGGAGGATGGAGCGGTGTATGCAGAGCCGTATACCCGCGAGGATGCCTATGCAGCAGAGGGATATCCGAATACGTATGAGGAACAGCCGCGGCGCAGCAGCTATTCCGAGCCGCGAGAGGACAGGTATACCGATTACGACCGGCGGCAGAATACAGGACGACGTAATGGAAGGCGGCAGGAACGCATCGATGAACCCCTTCGCAAGAATTCCGGTCACTTCGATTCCTATGAGGATGATCGGTATGCAGACCGGTACGATCCGAAAAAGGAACGCAGAGTCACCATTTTGTCCGTTCTGGCAGCGGCCATCATCGGCATTGTCATCATTCTCTTCGCAGCGGACAAGCTGGGACTTCTTTCCCTTGGAAGTGAGAAAGCGGCAGAGGCTTCTACGGAGAACAGCATCACGCTTCCCGAGATTGTGGGACAGGATGCGGAGACACTGAAGAATACCTTGAATTCGCTGGGGCTGATACCGGAGGTTACCTATCAGGAATCGTCCACAGTGGATTCGGGAGTCGTGATCTCTGCTGCAGATCAGAATGGCACAGTCTTAAGTGCAGGAGATCAGGTGGAGCTGGGATCCAGTGTGATTCTGACGGTCAGCACGGGGCAAAGCGGCGTGGAGATCCCGGATGTCATGGGACTTAGCCGTGCGGAAGCGATTGTCAAGCTCAAGCAGAGTCAGTTCAGCAGCATTACAGTGCAGGACGGCGACAGCAGTGAGGTGGAGAAGGGACTGGTTATGGCCCAGTCTCCGGAGGCCGGAACGAAGGTTCCGACCGAAACCGCCATTACCATCACCATCAGTACGGGAAAGGGCGGCGACGAACAGGTACAGGTGCCCAATGTGACAGGGATTACCAGTGAAGAGGCAATGGCCATTCTCACGGAGAACAACCTGCAGCTGGGAACAACCACAAAGGTCGAGACCGACGATGCCACAAAGGACGGACTTGTTATTGCCCAGAGCATTAAGGCAGATACCTATGTGGATGCGGATACAAAAGTGGATCTTTCCATTGGAACCCTCGCACAGGCACAGCCGTCGACCTACTCCTACTCGACGGAGATTACCGCTCCGACAGCTGAGGAAGCGCCGGATTATACGGCGGGGATGCAGGTTTACGTTGTCATCATAACCGGCGATGGACAGACACTTTTAAATACGACAACAACGGCATTTCCGATTCCGGCCAGCTTTACCGGAATCACCAGCGCGACAGGAACTCTTCAGATGAGCTATTCCTCACAGGCAGCGGATGCTGTGGGCGGTCAGAGAGTGGTTACCAGACAGCTGACATTTACACCGGAGTCGTAGTCGCACCGGAATAGATACAACAAGAGCTGCGGTTTGCGTATATGTGCGTGGGCCACAGCTTTTCTTGTGTCATTGCGATAGAGATTTTAATCGTTACAGCTTATTCAGGCCACGTCGCCGGTGGATCGCACGGATTTGCAAAGGAATTTGCTGCTTCGCAGCGCAAATCCGG
>CAVKRN010000004.1:0-74167 GCA_963658695.1 bacterium | reverse complement strand
AATCAGGAAAAAGGGCCAGTTAGTTAGGCTAGTTATTTAAAAATCGATGTACTAAGTCACAAATGCCTCCAATGTGTCACAGAATGCCACGAAATAGCAGAGTTTGCCATAGCATAATAAAGCCGAAAACCCTTGTAAAATCAACATTTGTTGAAATTACAAGGGTTTTCGTAAATGCGGTCGATGGGACTTGAACCCACACGCCTTGCGGCACAGGAACCTAAATCCTGCATGTCTGCCAATTTCATCACAACCGCATAAAACAAAAAGACACCGCGGATTTCTTCCACCCGCAGCGTCTAACATTTTCTGAGCGATGCGGGACTCGAACCCGCGACAACTTGATTAAAAGTCAAGTGCTCTACCACCTGAGCTAATCGCCCGGACTGGGCTAGCCAGATTCGAACTGGCGTATGCAGCAGTCAAAGTGCTGTGCCTTACCGCTTGGCGATAGCCCAATGGGTTCTCCCGCCTCTCGGGATCATGATTGCACGCCCGCATATGCTGCAGCCAATCATCAGGGTGGGTAGAGGGACTCGAACCCTCGATCTCCAGAACCACAATCTGGCGCGTTAACCAACTACGCCATACCCACCATATAAGGTTGATTACGTTTCTGTAATCAATGTGCCCGTGGGGATTCGAACCCCAGACCCTCGGCTTAGAAGGCCGATGCTCTATCCAGCTGAGCTACGGACACATAAAAGCGGGTGATGGGAATCGAACCCACATATCCAGCTTGGAAGGCTGGTGTTCTACCACTGAACTACACCCGCAAATAGCTTAACTGCTTCAGTTGTTCGTTTCGAAAAGCCTGACTCTCCGTAACGCAAGTGCTATTATAGGGTACTCTATGTTTTCCTGTCAACACCTTTTTCAAAAAAATATCTGTTGCAGCGGCAACAGACAAGCAGGCTTTGTTAGTCTATTCTAACTGTCGGTTTGCAAAGCTAACCGACAACTATTAACCTCTCTTGTACCGTTCAAAGCGCATGCCGTGTTTTACTCTATGGCACCCCGCTTTCATCACGCAAGAGATATATTCAAGGAGAACGTATGAGAAAAAACACAAAACATTCCCTGGTACGTGTTGCTGCCGCCCTTAGCGCTGCAGCAATGCTGACCGCCTGCAGTGCCTCCGGCACAACCGCCTCCACACAGGCAGCAGATGCCGCTTCTACCGAAGAATCCGTATCCACAGAAGCCTCCACAGAGGATGTGACGGATTCGTCTTCCGCAGCCTCCACAGAAGATACGGCCGCTATTGATGAAAACGGCACGCACACCGTTACCGATCATGCCGGCAACGAGGTAGAGGTCCCCAACAAGATTACAAAGGTAGTCATTGATCAGATTCCGATTTTATCCACCTATATGGCATATTTTCAGGGAAGTGCCCCCAACATCGTCGGCTACTGCGGCTCCTTCAAGTCAGTCATTTCCGATACCGTTCTGAAGGACATTGCTCCTGAGCTTCTGGAATCCTCCGATACCGTCTATGCGCAAAGCGATCTGAATATTGAGGAAATCATGAAGCTCGAACCCGATGTCATTCTCTACAATGCCGGAAATTCTGAACATGCCGAAATCCTGAAGGCCAGCGGCATTCCTTCCATTGGATTTGCCACAGTCGGCGCCGAGACAGCAGCGGATCCTCTTGAACGCTACGAAGAATGGCTGAATCTTCTTGAGGACGTCTTTGGAGAAGAAGGTAAAACCGATGCGTTTGTCGCCGCCGGCGATGCCATCGTTGCAGATGTCGAGGCCAGAATCGCAACCGTTCCGGAGGATGAGCGTCCCAGTGCCATGATTCTTTGGAAATATTCCGATGGCGTCCCTCAGGTATCCGGTCAGGGCACCTTCGGCAATTTCTGGCTCAAGCACTTGGGTGTTACCGATGTTGCTTCTGAAGCCAAAGGCTTTGCACAAACCAGCATGGAACAGGTTTACAGTTGGGATCCCGACATTCTCTTTCTGGATGGCCCCGGCCTTCAGCCTTTGAAGGTGAATGATGTATTAAGCGGCAATGTCGATGGAGCAGACTTCTCAACACTCACCGCCGTACAGAATAAGCGTGTTTACAACACCACCCTCGGCATGTGGAACTGGTTCACGCCGAACCCGGATGCTCCGCTGGTTCTGGCATGGATGGCCTGCAAGACGTATCCGGAAGCCTTTGCCGATTATCCGCTCGAAGATACGATTAAGGAATACTACAAAACCTGGTACGGATACGATGTAACCGATGATGAGCTGGCAGAAATGCTGGAATACTGATCACCATATTTTAGATTCCGATCGGAAACGGGCAGTTCATTTCCAATGCCCGTTTCCGTTTCTACCTTCTATTTCTTCGAAAGAGATTACATGAAAGACACACTTTGGATTAAAAACGGACGATTTTCTCCGCTGGCCGTTCTACTCATGCTCCTGCTGCCGCTTGCAACCGGTCTGGTCTGTCTGTGTTTCGGTCGCATGCGTGTTCCAGTACAGGATGTCCTAAGTTCCTTTGCTGCCGCCCTCACCGGCAATGTCGGCAGTTCACAAAACTATTCGATTGTTATCAATCTGCGCATGCCGCGAATTCTCATGGCAATCATTGTCGGTGCCGGTCTCACCGTAGCCGGTGCTACATTTCAGGCTCTGTTTTCCAATCCACTGGCAACACCTGACATTCTCGGCGTTACCAGCGGCACATGCGTCGGTGCCATTCTGGCTATCATTCTTTCCTGCAATACACTGGAAACTCAGCTTATAGCACTGGCCTTTGGCTTAGCTTCTGTTGTATTCACTCTCCGAATCGCAGGAAAAAATGACGGGCGTTCCATGGTTTACCTGGTGCTGGCGGGCACTATTGCCTCCTCTTTGTTTAACGCAATCGGGTCTTTGTTAAAATACACTGCAGACCCACAGGATAAACTGCCAGAGATCACCTACTGGCTCATGGGAAGCTTTACCAGCGCCAGCTATAAGGAGATTCTCATTGGCAGTCCTTTGATTCTGGTCGGCATTGTTCTTATTTTTCTGCTCCGTTGGAGGCTGAACATTCTTTCTTTGAGCGATGATGAAGCAAAAGCCAGCGGCATTAATATAAAACAGACGCGCATGCTGTTCATTGTGGCATCCACCTTGATCACCGCCTCCGCCGTTTCCATGTGCGGACAGGTTGGCTGGATTGGCCTTCTCATTCCGCATTGCGCGCGTATGCTGGTCGGCAGTAACAATCGGTATGTCATTCCTGTCAGCTTGAGCCTGGGTGCCTGCTTCATGATACTCATCGATACACTCTCCCGCACCATCAGCATCATTGAGCTGCCTCTGTCAATTCTGACCGCCATCATTGGCGCACCGGTATTTATTTCGTTGTTAAACAAAACAAGGAGCAATCTGCGATGATCCTCGAGGTACAAAACGGCAGCTTTGGATATCCCAGACAGCCGATTATATTGGATAATATAAACCTAACGTTGGACGAAGGACATATCCTTGCTATCCTCGGTCCCAACGGAATCGGCAAGACAACACTCCTAAAGTGCATGATCGGTCTCCTGCCCTGGCACAGCGGCAAGTCGCTTCTCTACGGAAAAGATCTGCATGCATTAAAACCCAAGGAGCTGTGGAGCACCATTTCATATATTCCCCAATCTCACGGATTTGCCTTTTCCTATACCGGCCTGGAAATGGTACTATTAGGAAGAAGCGCACATCTTGGAACCTTCCAGCAGCCAGGCTCTCAAGAAACAGATATGGCAAAAGCCATGATGGATCGAGTCGGTATTGCACATCTTGCCAACAAGGACTGCAACCGTATGAGCGGCGGCGAGCTGCAGATGGTACTCATTGCCAGGGCCTTGATCAATGATCCGAAACTGATCATTCTCGACGAGCCGGAAACCGGGCTGGACTTTCATAATCAGATTCTGGTTCTAAACATGATCGAGCGTCTGGCGCACGAAGAAGGCATCAGTGCAATTATGAATACGCACTATCCCACCAACGCCATGACAGTGGCTGACGAGGCGCTGATGCTGAACCGAAAGGGCGAATTTTTCTACGGACCTGCTGCAGAAATTCTAAACGAGAAGAACATTTCCTATTCCTTTGATGTGCAGGTTGTCGTCAATGAATTTCAGCACGAAGGACGCACCATTCGCAGCATTGTACCGGTTGCCCTTCAAGGAGAAACCGCATGAACAATACCCCCTTTACCATCGCAGATATGAGACCCATCCGCACAGGCATGACCATTTCCCGTCCGGCACAGCTGGGCCGGGAAGTCCCGGTCACCTGGTTCTCAATGGGTGCAGGCACCTCCATTACACCGGAAAGCTATGACTTTGCCACACTCTATCTGGGCGCAGACGGCTACGGAGATTTCCTTCTGGGAACAGATGGGCAGCACGTACCCATGTCTCCCGGAAAGCTCTTATTGGTTTCACCTCAAACCCTTTGCGGAACACAGACCGACACCGGTCTTATTTACACAGAAATCATTTTAAAAAAGGAGAATTACACCATGAACAATCTAATCAAGGCAGGACAGCCCACCGAACTCAAGGACCTCATCTCCTATGAGGAAGGCAGTATCGCGAATTTGGACATCGTTCACGCAGACAACATGAAATTTGTCCTCATGGCATTTGACGAGGGAACCGGTCTTACCCCTCATCGTGCTCCCGGAAACGCCATCCTTACCGCTCTGGAGGGCCAGGCAATCATCGGTTATGAGGGAGAGGATTACGAGCTAAAGGCCGGCGAGAGCTTCCGTTTCGACAAAGGTGGTCTTCACAGCGTTACCCCCCAGGGTAAGTTCAAGATGAGTCTGCTGCTGGTCATCGAATAATACCGGTACACTTTTTATAATCAATCGCATTCAAAAAATGTGTTGTTTACTACTCTAAAAAAAGGACGCTCTCCCAGCTTTCGGAAGAGCGTCCTTCTTGTTCCGTTATTTATAACGACATTTGACAAAAGATTTCGCCAAGGCCTTTTACCGTTCCACGATTGCAGCGCAGCCCATACCGCCGCCTACGCACAGCGTTGCAAGACCTCTGTGCGAATCTCTTTTCTGCATCTCGTGCAACAGCGTTACGAGGATTCTCGCGCCGGAGCAGCCAACCGGGTGTCCCAGAGCAATTCCGCCGCCGTTTACATTAAGCTTCTCCGGGTCAAAGCCAAGATCGTGTGCAACCGCTACAGACTGTGCCGCAAACGCCTCATTTGCCTCATACAGATCAATATCTTCAATGGTGCAGCCGATCTTGTCCATTACCTTTCTGGTTGCATAAATCGGTCCAACACCCATGATGGACGGATCCACACCGGCAAGCTCACCGGCAACCCAGGTAGCCATCGGTGTAACACCAAGCTCCTTTGCCTTTTCTTCGCTCATCACAATCATGGCTGCCGCACCGTCATTGATGCCGGAGGAATTTCCTGCGGTTACAATTCCATCCTTCTTAAATGCAGGCTTAAGCTTCTGCAAAGACTCCAGTGTGGTTCCCGGACGATTTCCCTCATCGGTATCGAAAATCACTGTTCCCTTTTTGGTCTTAATCTCAACCGGAACGATCTCATCCTTAAAGCGGCCCGATGCGATGGCCTTTTCTGCCTTATTCTGAGACAGAACGGAGAACTCATCCAGCTGCTCTCTGGTCAGTCCCCACTGCTCTGCTACATTCTCCGCTGTAATTCCCATATGATAACCGCCGAACGCATCCGTCAACGCATCACGAATCATCGAATCCTCAATGGTTCCGGAATTCATGCGATAGCCAAATCTTGCCTTGCCAAGAAGATACGGAGCCATGTCCATGTTCTCCATGCCACCGGCCACAATGATATCCTTATCGCCCATCGCAATCAGCTTCGCTGCCAGGTTCACGCAGTGCAGGCCGGAGCCGCACAATACGTTAATAGTCGTAGCCGGAACCTCCACCGGAATTCCCGCATTGATTGCTGCCTGTCTTGCCGGATTCTGGCCGTTCCCCGCCTGAATGACATTGCCCATGTAGACCTCGTCTACCTGCTCCGGCTTCACTCCCGTCCGCTTCAATGCTTCTTTAATGACAATTGTTCCAAGATCTGCCGCCGGAATATCCTTCAGCGTTCCTCCGAACTTGCCGATGGCCGTTCTGCATGCACCGGCGATGACAACCTTTCTAAGTCCCATTTCCTTATCCTCCATACATTTGCGATATCTGTTCAGCGCGCCTTCGCAGGAGCAACGCTGCATAGCTTTGAACAGACATCATTTGCGCTGCCGGATTTCCCGGCATGTCTTTGCTACAACTCCGTATTCATTATAGAACTGCAGCTCTTATTTCGCACCAGTCTTTCTCTGTCTCAGGCTGTTTCCATGCACAAATCCGCATATTCTCCGCCATCAGCTTTCAAAAGATCCGACGGCGCAAGGCAAATCTGGCACCCAATCTTTCCGCCACTGACATAAACCTTTTCCAGCTTCTCCGCAGAAGAATCCACCCGGGTTACAAAGGCCTTTTTCATGCCAATGGATGTGCAGCCGCCCCGCATATAGCCCGTCAGTCCAACCAGATCCTTCACGTGTATCATTTCCACCGATTTGACACCCACAGAGCGCGCACACTTTTTAAGATCCAGCTCCTTCTCAATGGGAATCACGAAAACATAATGCTCCCTGTCATTTCCCACTGTCACCAGCGTCTTATACACCTGCTCGTGCGGAAGCCCCAGCTTATCTGCTGTCTGCACGCCGTCCACAAAATCACCCGCCTCGTAAGACTGGTGCGTGTAGGATATCTTCAGTCGGTCCAGAATCCGCATTGCATTCGTTTTTACTTCTTTTTCCTTTTTAGCCATATCGTATGCCGTTCTCCATCCGTAGCTATGCGTGATTATTGACAAACATTTCCGATGTAAGAGTGCAGTGTCCGAAGGACACTCACTCTAAACAGGAGGAAACGCTGTCAAGCGTTTCCGAGTGTCCCGAGCGCCTCTTCAAAATTCACGCCGTAAAACCGCCGTTCCGGGTCCTCCAGAGTCTTCCGCATACTCTCCAGAGTAAAATCCACCGCCAGCTTCTGCGCTTGCTCCAAGGACTTTCCTTTCGCCATTGCGCCTGTCACAACACTGGCAAAAATATCGCCCGTCCCGTGATAGCTTCCCGGAAGTTTTTCATTGACATATGCATGGATCTGTCTCTGCCCATTCGTCGTCTGCAGCGCAATCGCACCGATGCCGTCTGTTTTCACAGAATATCCGGTCAAAACAACATTTCGGCATCCCATATCCGCAAGTGCCTCCAGAATTTCCTCCCAGTAGCTCTCATCACCGTCCGGCCGATATTCCTTCCCCGTCATCAGGCAGGCTTCCGTCAGATTCGGCAGAATCAGATCCGCCTTCTTGCACAGAGAAGCCATGGACTTTGCAAAATCCGGCGTAAAGCCGGCATAGAGCGCCCCATTGTCCGCCATAGCAGGATCTACAATTTGCAGAAATCTTCCGGTTCCGGAATAACCCTCACGAAAATGTTCTCCAAGCTCTTCCACCAACGCAATCTGCCGAAGAGACCCCAGGTAGCCGCTCCCTACCACATCGAATGTTATTTTCTCCTGTTCCCATACCTTCGCAATCGGCTCAATTTCATCCGTAAGATCCCGAAATGTAAAATGGTCAAAGGCCGTATGCGTCGAAAGCACAGCAGTCGGCAGCGGGCATGCCTCCACCCCCATCACCGACAGGATCGGCAGTGCAACTGTAAGCGAGCATCTTCCAACACAGGAGATATCCTGTATGCTGAGTACGCGTTTCATCTGTTTGATATTCCTTTCTCGTTATATTGCTTGCCTTCCATTATACAATGATGTACTCATTTCGCACCTTGGACGACTGCCAATTTCAACTAAGAAATTGGCAGGTGCTGAACAGTGAACACAAAAAGAGGGATGTTATTCACATCCCTCTCTCATTCACATTTCGCTGTTCACACAACTTCCTATGTAAAAATCACGGCTGCGGAATTCCGCGACGGTTCCTTACGCTTTTGCAGCCAGTGCAGCCTTCAGCTTCTCTGTCAGGAGCGGAACCACCTTGTTCAGATCACCAACGATACCATAATCGGCAACATCGAAGATCGGAGCACTCTCATCCTTATTGATTGCAATGATGATATCGGATTCCTCCATACCTGCAACGTGCTGGATAGCACCGGAGATACCAATTGCAAAATATACGTGCGGACGAACGGTCTTACCCGTCTGTCCAACCTGCAGATCCTTCGGCTCCCAACCGGAATCCACAACAGCACGAGAGCAGGAAACCGTGCCATGAAGAACCTCAGCAAGCTCATCCAGAAGCTTAAAGTTCTCAGCACTTCCTACGCCACGACCGCCGGACACAAGAATCTTTGCAGCCTGAATATCTGCAACAGAGGACACTTCCTTCACAATCTTCAGAATCTCTGTATAGCAGTCATTCGGAACAAAGCCGGGATTGAACTCCACGATCTCTGCTTTATGTGCTGTATCCGGAGTAATCTTCTGCATAACGCCGGGGCGAACCGTTGCCATCTGCGGACGATAATCCGGGCAAGCGATGGTAGCAATGGTGTTGCCGCCGAAAGCAGGGCGCGTCATCAGCAGCTGCTGATGTCTCTGCTCCTGTCCGGGAACAGCAATCAGCGGGAAATCGCCAATCTCAAGCTGTGTGCAGTCTGCGGTAAGACCGGTATGGAGTCTGGCCGATACGCGAGGGCCAAGATCACGGCCAATGGCCGTTGCACCCACCAGAAGGATCTCCGGCTTAAACTCATTCACAACCGATGCCAGCGCATGCGCATAGGGCTCTGTGCGATAATCCTTCAGCTCCGGATCATCCACCACGATTACGCGATCTGCGCCATAAGCGCCCAGCTCATCCGTCAGTCCCTTTACATCAGAACCAATCAAAACAGCAGTAACCTTTTTCTCATCCAGGCTCTCTGCCAGATCCTTTGCCTTGCCCAGAAGCTCCAAAGCAATGGGGCTGATCTTGTTGTCAACCTGCTGAGCAAAGATAAATACTCCTTTGTAATCCTCTAATGCCATTGTTATGTCCTCCTGTTAGATCACGTGCTTCTCACTCAGCACATTTACGATGTAATCCGCTGCCTCTTCTGCAGAATCCGGAGTAACCTTCACGCCCTTGCCCTTGGCAACCTTATCGGAAGCCTTTGCAATAACAGTAGGAGAACCGGCCTTTCCAAGGTTGGAATCTTCCACATCCTTCAGATCTGCTCTTCCCCATACCGTAACTTCCTTCTGGAATGCATCAAACACTCCGCCGGGAGTCATATAGCGAGGCTCATTCAGCTCTGCAAGGCAGGTAACAAGGCAAGGCATCTTGGCCTTTACGATGTGGTAGCCATCATCATACTGGCGCTTTACCGTAACCGTCTTCTCTGCCTCATCTACCGTAAGCTCCTCTGCATAGGAAATCAGCGGCAGTCCGAGATGCTCGGAAATCTGAGGACCAACCTGTGCGGTATCACCATCAATTGCCTGACGGCCGGTGATGATCAGATCATATTCCAGATTTCTAAGAGCACCTGCAATCGTCTGAGAGGTTGCCCAGGTATCTGCTCCACCCAGAACACGATCGGTAACAAGAACGCCCTTGTCAGCGCCCATAGCAAACGCCTCACGCAGAACAGCATCTGCCTTCGGAAGACCCATGGTCAGTACCGTAACCTCTGCGCCGTACTGATCCTTCAGACGAAGTGCCGCCTCAAGACCCGCCTTGTCATCCGGGTTCATGATGGCAAGCATAGCACCTCTGTCCAGTGTTCCATCCGGCTTAAACTTTACGCCGCCCTTTGTATCGGGAACCTGCTTCACGCATACTACAACTTTCATTTGTATTCTCCTTATCGTCAGAATCGAATTACTTCGGAACGCGCCTCAGAAATTACTTCAGAAGATCTCCGGAAATAACCATGCGCTGAACCTCAGAAGTTCCTTCGTAGATTTCCGTAATCTTCGCGTCGCGCATCATACGCTCTACTTCATACTCTCTGATATAGCCGTAGCCGCCGAAGAGCTGTACGCACTTTGTGGTAACGTTCATTGCCGTCTCTGCAGCAAAGAGCTTTGCCTTTGCAGCCTCTACGGAATAGCGGCTCTGCGTTCTCTTCGCTTCTGCTGCCTTGTAAACCAGAAGCTGTGCTGCCTCCGTCTCAGTTGCCAGATTGGCCAGCTGGAACTGCGTGTTCTGGAACATGCCAATGGCTCTTCCGAACTGTTTTCTTTCCTTTACGTATGCAACGGTGCGATCCAAAGCGCCCTCTGCGATACCAAGTGCCTGTGCAGCGATGCCAATACGGCCGCCGTCCAGAGTATGCATTGCAATCGGGAATCCCTTTCCTCTTGCGCCGAGAAGGTTCTCTGCCGGAATATGAACATCCTGGAAGATCAGCTCATAGGTAGAGGAGCCGCAGATACCCATCTTGTTCTCCTTGGTTCCGAAGGTGAAGCCGGGAGTATCCTTCTCAACGATGAATGCAGAGAATTTCTTCTGCTTTCTGCCCTTCTTATCCTCAACGATATCGGTGTAAGCGATGATGATGTAGATGTCTGCTTCCTTACCATTCGTGATGAAGCACTTGGAGCCGTTGAGGATCCATTCCTTGCCATCCTCTGAAAGGACAGCCTTTGTCTGTACGCCCTGTGCATCAGTTCCTGCACCAGGCTCCGTCAGACCAAATGCACCAAGGAGCTCGCCCTTTGCCAGCGGAACCAGATATTTCTGCTTCTGTGCCTCGGTACCATAGGTCAGGATCGGATCGCAGCAAAGAGACGTATGAGCCGAAACGATAACGGCCGTCGTTGCACAAACCTTTGCCAGCTCCTCTACGCACATTGCATAGGTCAGAGGATCGCAGCCCTGTCCGCCGTACTCCTTCGGAATCGGAATGCCCATGAAGCCGAGCTTCTGCATCTTTGTCACAGTCTCACGAGGGAATTCATGCTTCTCATCTACCTCGATCGCATGAGGCTTTACTTCCTTTTCAGCGAATTCCTTGAAGAGGGATCTCGCCATCTCATGTTCTTTGCTTAACTGAAAGTCCATGTCGTACTCTCCTTTTCGTTATACAATCTATTTCCCTTGCTACCCGGCTGCATATTCGGCATGGATAGCAAGGGAATTATTTATTCTCCCAGGTGCCGTAATCCCGCACATTTCAGCGGCAGAATCACTTCTTGTCGGTAGGAACCTTCTGTCCGTTGCTGTAGTCATAGAAGCCGATTCCCGTCTTGCAGCCAAGCTTCTTTGCGCGAACCATCTTGCGAAGGAGCGGGCTTGCTGCATACTTGGAATCCCCGGTCTCATGATAAATAACATCCATGATCGCCAGAACGATGTCCAGACCAATGTAATCGCCCAGTTCCAGCGGTCCCATCGGGTGATTGCAGCCAAGCTTCATTGCCGTATCGATGCCCTCAATATCCGAAACACCTGCCGCATATACGCAGATGCCTTCGTTGATCATCGGAACCAGAATACGGTTTACAACAAATCCGGCTGCCTCATTCACTTCAACCGGAGTCTTGCCGAGCTGAACAGAAATCTCCTTCACCTTCTCAACAACCGCATCCGGTGTGTTTGCACCCTTGATAACCTCAACCAGCTTCATAACCGGAGCCGGATTGAAGAAGTGCATACCTACCACCGGCTTGGAAAGTCCGGCACCAATCTCTGTGATGGACAGAGAGGATGTATTGGATGCAAAAATGCAATCCGGATTCTGAACAATTTCATCCTGAAGCTTCTTAAAGGTTTCCTGCTTCAGATCCATCTTCTCAAGAACTGCCTCAACTACAAGGTCAGGATCCACTGCAATGTCCGAAAGGCCGGTTACAATCTTGTTCAGAAGCGTATCCGCTGCTGCCTGCTCCATCTTGCCCTTCGCAACTCTCTTATCAAGACCCTTCTTGATCTTGGCCTTTCCGCCGTCTGCGAACTCCTGCTTGATGTCGCAGAGATAAACCTTCTCAACTACCTCGCTCTGTGCAAATGCCTGTGCAATACCAGAGCCCATCGTGCCTGCACCAATGACAGCAACCTTCATTTCAATTTCCTCCTGAAAATAACTCCATGTTAACAATACGCTGTATCTTATGTTGTAAAAGCGCAACGATTCAGCACACATCTCGATTTCCCCAGGGAAAATCGAGATGGCGCCGAACAATCACTACATCATCTATTTGTTCTGGAAGGCAACGTGCTTCACCTTTGCCGGATCATCCTTCTTGCGGAGGAAATTTGCCATTCCCTCTTTCTGATCCTCCGACTCAAAGCAGGAGCCGAAGAGCTTCTCCTCGGTTACAATGGCATCGTCCATTCCCTGCTCAAGGCCAACGTTGATTGCTTCCTTGCATGCGCGAACCGCAATCGGCGCATTTCCGGCGATGACAGAAGCAAGCTTCTTCGCGGTGGGAAGGAGCTCCTCCAGTGTAACCACCTGGTTTACCAGTCCGATGCGAAGCGCCTCGTCTGCCTTGATATTGCGTGCGGTGTATACCAGCTGCTTGGCCATTCCAGGTCCGATCAGACGTGCCAGACGCTGCGTTCCACCAAAGCCGGGTGTAATTCCAAGACCAACCTCCGGCTGACCGAAAACGGCATTGTCGGAGCAAATACGGAAATCGCAGCTCATAGCGATCTCGTTACCGCCACCAAGTGCAAAGCCGTTAATTGCTGCAATGACCGGAATCGGGAGCGTCTCAATGCGGCGGAAAAGATCATTTCCCTTCTTGCCGAATGCCTCTCCCTCTGCCTTCGTAAGGGTAGACATCTCGCCGATATCTGCACCAGCCACAAAGGATTTGTCCCCTGCTCCGGTAAGAATCAGGCAGCGAACAACATCCAGATCCACGCCGTCAATTACCGCTGCCAGGTCATCGAGCACCTGCGAATTCAGAGCGTTCAATGCCTTCGGACGATTGATTGTGATCAGCCCTACCGCGCCTTCTACTTCATAATCTACAAAACCCATTGGAACCCCGCCTTTCTACAGAATCTATAAGACTCGCGTACTTTTGCGAATTTGCCCAGCTCTGAACAGTTACTGTTCGTACTTCTCCACAACCGTGCTGCAGCCCATGCCGCCGCCAATGCAAAGAGTAGCAAGACCGCGCTTTGCATCACGCTGCTTCATTGCATACAGAAGCGTCGTCAGGATACGTGCACCGGATGCACCAACCGGATGTCCGATTGCAATAGCACCACCGTTTACATTCAGCTTGCTAAGATCAAAGCCAAGGTCCTTGCCGACTGCAACCGACTGTGCTGCAAATGCCTCATTTGCCTCGTACAGATCAAAATCATCAATAGTAAGACCAGTCTTTGCCAGAACCTTTCTGGTAGAAGCAACCGGTCCAACACCCATGATGGAAGGATCCACACCGCCAAGCGCACCAGCCGTCCAAACAGCCATCGGAGTTACGCCAAGCTCTTTGGCCTTCGACTCGCTCATGACAACCAGTGCAGCTGCTCCGTCATTGATACCGGAAGCATTTGCCGCCGTCGTAACGCCGTCCGGATTGATGGCGCGCATCTTCGCAATGTCTGCAGCAGTCTGTCTGCCGCGAGGGCCCTCATCGGTATCAAAAATGATGGTCTCTTTCTTCTTCTTGATCTCTACCGGAACGATCTCTTCTTTGAAACGACCTGCCTCGATAGCCTCTGCAGCTTTGGTCTGCGAATTCGCTGCAAACTCATCCAGCTCTTCTCTGGTAAGTCCCCACTGCTTCGCCACATTGTCTGCTGTCTGGATCATGTGGTAGTCATTGAACACATCCCACAGCGCATCGTTTACCATGCAGTCAACCAGCGTTCCGTTGTTCATGCGGTATCCGTAACGCGCCTTCGGCAGTGCGTAAGGAGCCATGGACATGTTCTCTGTGCCGCCAGCCACAACAACCTCAGCCTCGCCTGCCTTGATCAGGCTTGCTGCCAGATTTACCGCATACAGTCCGGAGCCGCATACCACATTCAATGTAACTGCAGGTGTCTCGATGGGAAGTCCTGCCTTCAAAGAGCACTGTCTGGCAATGTTCTGTCCCTGTGCAGCCTGAATAACGCATCCCATGAATACCTGATCTACGTCCTCCGGCTTGATTCCGGCACGCTTTACAGCCTCCTTAATTACGATAGAGCCAAGCTCTGCAGCGGGAGTTGCGGAAAGGGTGCCGCCCATCTTTCCTACTGCCGTACGGCAAGCACTAGCAATCACGATTCTGTCTGCCATGTCTCTCATTCCTCCAATCCAATACAACAATTCGTTTTCATTGTTCGGGGTGACTTTGTTAATTTTTTATCACACCACTGTGGAAATTATAGCACAGCCCCTTTGCTATTTCAACGAGCAAAGGGGCTGTCTTCATGGCATTATAGAATTTTTTTATAAATCTTATAGATTTCTTATAGATCCGGTTCGATCAGGCCGTAGGTTCCGCCCTTTCTCTTGTAAACCACATTGAGCTGCTCCGTCTCTGCATTGCAGAACAGATAAAAATCATGTCCCAGAAGCTCCATCTCCAGGCAGGCATCCTCCGGATACATCGGCTTCATATCAAACTGCTTGCGGCGAGAGATCTGAATGTCTTCCTCCGGCAGATAGTCCTGATCCAGAAATTCCCGGCGAAAGTCATTGCCCGCATCCTGATGACGGTCCACAATCTTGTTCTTATATTTCTTGAGCTGACGCTCAATCACTTCCTCAACCAGATCAAGGCTGACATACATGTCATTGCTGACCTGTTCCGAACGGATGATTCCATCCCGCACCGGAATGGTTACCTCAATTCTCTGACGCTCCTTTTCCACGCTCAGCGTCACACGAACCGGCGTTTCCGGTGAAAAGAACCGGTCCAGCTTATCCAGCTTGCTGCGAATCGCATTGTCCAGTCCCGGAGTTACCTCTACATTCTTCCCCACGATTGTATACTTCATGTATACCCCTTTCTGCCGGAATCCTTTTTAGAAAACCAGCGGTGGTTTTTTATTGAATATATTTTACCATATATTGCCGCATAATTTTCTAAAAAATTAGTAAACGATCGCATTCATTTCTGAAACTTAAAATAAAGCTCAGAAGCAGCTTATTACCGCCACCTCTGAGCTCTTTGCTACTGCAGAATTCTTCGAATCGCCACGATGTTGCGGTACGTTGCGGTTCCCGTCGTAATGCCGTACCGCGGACTGGAGGCATGTACGATCTGATTGTTGCCAAGATAAATGGCCACATGCCCGGAATACAGGATCAGATCGCCCGGCTGCGCCTCTGACAAGGAGTTCACTGCTGTGCCGCACTGTTGCTGCGAACCCGTATAATGCGGCAGGCTCACACCAAAGTTCGCATACACTGCCATGGTAAAGCCGGAGCAGTCTGCACCGTTGGTCAGACTGGAGCCTCCCCAGACGTACGGATTGCCTACGAACTGCAGCGCATAGTTGGCCACCGCCTGTCCGGATGCACTGCCGGAGCCGCTGCTGCCGTTATAGGTATTCAGTGACGCAGAACCAGACGTCTTTTTGACATTCTTGGAACTGCTGTTTGCCTGCTCTTGGGCCTTTCTGGCTTCTTCCTCAGCGGCGCTGGATGCCGCTGCCGCAGCCTCCTCAGCCTCTTCCTGCGCTCTGGATATTGCCTCCGGGTAGATCTCCTCGACATCGGCAAAATCAGAAGAAATATATCCCTCGCCATCCTCGGTGTTGATCTTGTACCAGCCATCAGCTTCTTCGAGAATGTCCAACGTCTCCCCCTGACCGATCAAAGTGATAACGTCAGAATCCGCAATCGGTGCCACGCGGACGCGGAGCGTTTCCGTCGTCACCACCGCCTGCTTGGTCACCACCGAATCCGCCAGCTGCTGTGCCGTATTACCGGTGGCAACATACTCCTCCCGAATGTAGCCGGTGACATCGCCGGATTGGATGCGCGCCCATCCGTTCCCCGTGCGTCCAAGCACCTTCGCAACAGAGCTGTTGTACAGTTTACCGACAATCTCTGCCTCGGTATCCGCATCTGCCCGCACATTGATATATCCATTGACCTGCGCTACCACCAGTTCATTTCCATTCGAATCCGTGGCCGGTGTCTCATCGGCATCCACCGGATCCGATCCATCCGCCTTGCCATCCGCAATGGAGATGGTTGTCTCCTCACCGTTATCGGATGCGCTCTCGCCGTTTGCCGATGCCAGGAGCGTTTCCGCCTCTATCGCCGTAATAACGCCTTGGTCGAGCTTGAGCTGCGTCTGTCTCCTGTCCGCCATATGTGCCAGTTGAAGAGCAATGTTCGCATCCGATACAACCGTCACTGCGGTCGCTGACAGAATTGTAGCCGTTGCAGTATCAATATGGATTCCCTGTGTCTGGGATACCGCATTCACCACAGACTGCTCCTTGACCTGCACCGGTGTCAACGTGGTTGCAACAATATCATCCCTTCCCGTCTCATTCCCCTGATCATTGACATCCTGCAGAGAAACCTTGCGCGCAGAAAATGCATACGAAAAGCCGGCGCCCGGCAGGAGCATCCGGTCATACTCCTGCTCGGATTCCTCTTCCGTATCAACCTGCTGCAATGCCACCGACGAATCCGCAGACTCCTCCGGTTCACCTGCCTGCTGCAGTGTCGCCGGCGAATTCGCAGACTCCTCCTGCGTCTCCCGGGACACTTCCGACACCTCTGCTGCCGCAGCCACACACGGCGTAACAACAAAACCGGCCAGCACCGTCACCAGAAACCTGGCCGCATGCTGACCTGCATTTTTCTTAATCTCAAACCTTTTTTCCCGCAATTTCATAAACCCGTAAGTAATCTAAAACATAGCCATTCAAGCCCCAGCATGTTGCCATGCCGTTTGTCCGAAGATCTATGATACCTCAGCCGCAACGCCGATTTCAAGGTATCCGCTTTCTAGGGAAATGCTGATTTAATCAGCATTTCCTTAAGCGTGCTCGTCAACTACAATCTGAATTTCATTGCCGTCATCCTCGGCATAGTGATATTCAACATTTCTGGCCGCATATTCTGTCAACCTGCGGGACAGATCATCCATATTCTCCAACGGATTCTGAGGCTTCGATGACCAGCGAAACCGGATTTCACAGCTTTCCGTTTTCTCAGAGTATTCCAAATCAAAGTGCACCAGAATATTGTCCTCCAGTGTCGGCAAAACGGTCTGCAGGTATATTTCTTCTATAGAAGCCTCAATCCTGTAAACAAATTTCGGCGAAAACAGCTTTCGAATTGCCAGTTCATGGATCTTGCTAAGAAGTCCCAGATAATCCAGATCATCACGCAAGAAACTCATATGCAGTCCAGATAAACCTTTCACGAACCGCTGCGTTTCCTCCTTCTGCGGATGGTCAAAAATCTGTTCAGGCATTCCCTCCTCGCAAATGGTTCCATGATCCATATAAATAACACGGGTTGCCACGCTTCTGGCAAGACGCATATTGTGCGTGACAATCACCATTGTCATTCCTTCCTTCGCAAGCCGCTGGATTACAGCCACCACCTCACCCTCCATGGTTGGATCCAGCGCTGATGTTGGCTCATCAAACAGGATAACCTCCGGTTCCGTAGCGAGTGTTCTGGCAATAGCAATTCTTTGTTTCTGTCCGCCGGAAAGCTCATCCGGATAACTCATCTCCTTCTCCTCGAGTCCAACCATCCGCAGTAGCATTTTCCCTCTTTGGTAAGCCTCTTCCCGGGACAGTCCCAGAACCTTTATGGGTGCATACATAATGTTGTCGATTGCATTCATATGATGGTACAGGTTGAATCCCTGAAAAACCATTCCCATTTTCTGACGCACCTTACTGAGATTACAATCCTTTGCCCCCATATCCGCACCATTGAAGATGATCCTACCGGAGGTTGGCGTTTCCAGTCGGTTCAGACAGCGCAAAAAAGTAGATTTTCCGGTTCCGGACGGTCCAATAATAACAACAATTTCCCCTTTGCGGATCACCGTGCTGACATCCTTCAAAATTGCTTCATCCGCAAATCTCTTTTGCAGATGCTCAATGTTAATCAGCTCTTCTCTCATCCTGTCACCCCCTTTTTCCACCGTCAATCAATGTGTTCTGTCCTCCCTTTTTCTTGGTCTGCCTCCTCTCCAGTCGTTGTCGCAGTAAATGCATTACGAAAAGAAGAATCCCTGCCATGCCAAGGTAAAGGCCAGCAACGATCACAAGCGGCACAACCGCCTCAAAGGTACTGCTGCGGATAATGTCTCCCACCTTCGTAAGATCTGTCACAGCAATGTAGCCCACAACCGCTGTGCTCTTCATCAGGCTGATTAAATTACTAAAATACCCTGGGAGCATCGACCGCGCAGCCTGTGGCAGCACGATCCCGACAAAGGCCTCTCTTCCGGTCAACCCGGAAGCCAATGCAGCCTCCCACTGCCCTTTATCAACACCGCGGATACCATTTTCAAACAGCTGAGCCATATATGCTCCGAAAATCATTCCAAGTCCAAGTATTGACACCACAACATTTGATATTTGGGAATGTCCAAATACCACATAGTACAGAAGCATCAGAACAACCACCACCGGCAGTCCCTGCATCAAGGCTGAATACACGTCTGCTATTATGCGAAGTATTTTTATACGCGCCATTGCCATAGCACATAGAATTGCCCCAAGCACATTTGCCAGTACAAATCCTGCCATCATAATCACCAGTGTGACACCAAGGCCGTTCAAAACCGATTTCCATCGATCCTCTTCCAACAGCGACCTCCGGATACTCCTCAATAGGGCATTTTCATTTTCCCTTGCTGTCACGGAAGACGTATCCGGCGCCTGCCCCGCACTGCCTTCTGTATCGTATGCCATAACAGTATCGTCAGTACGTATATGATCCGTATTGATAATTGGAACAACAACCATTTTGTACAGAAAATCAGAATATTCAACGTTCTCTGCGCGTTCCTTCGTCCAAGCAATCTGTCCTGCCGCGAGGTCATATTTATCTGCGGCAATCCCACTCAGCGCATCTGCAAAATCTACGTTTTCGATGTGAAATCCATAGCCATACTCTTTGCCAAAACCCGCGAGGACAGCAATGTCAAATCCGGCATTTTTCCCATTAAGCATGAAGGAGAACGGCTTCAATGTATTAATTGTCGCAAGATTCAGAACACCGTTCTCTCCGCTTGTTGGAATATCCACGTTCTCCCAATCCCTCGGATAAAGCCAGTAATTCTGGAGTCTTTCCAGTTCTCCGTTTTCTTTGATCTTGGCGATGTATGCATTCAGTTCCGTGCGGAGCTCATCCGACGCCTGCGTTTTCGGAAAAATCTCGCCAATATCAAGTTCTACAATCGGCATATCAAGATATCCAAATTCCGGATATTGTTCCGCGAGACTGTAATAGTTTGTGACCGGCAAAACAATAAAATCCACTTTGCCCATATGAAGTGCCAGTGACAAATCCGCAATATTATTGTAGTAATCCAGTTTTGCATTCGGAAATGCTAAACGGGCAAAACTGTCTTGCGGTGTTCCCGTCATTACGCCAGCTGTTTTGCCATCCAACAGATCCACATAAGAAGCCTTTGCAACAGACGCATCCTCGCTCCTTGATGTACCGGATTCCTCTTTACTTTCTGCCGCATCCTGTGTCTGCTTCCCGGTAGTCTCAGATGCGGTTACACTGACTGCAGCCACCCCGCATGTACTCCACAGAGCCCATATTGTGAGCAGGACCGCACCGACGATTTGAAGGTATTTTCTCCTACGCTTCATCTTGTTCTCCTTTTCCCGGTCAACCACATAAAAAGCCAGACCCTTCCGGATCTGGCCGTAGTATATCACACATGCTCTTATATCACAGTTTTGTACCATTGATTGATCAAGCCTCGTCCACTACACGCCTGCACAAATCCGGCTTATTCGTGATGATGGCCTCCACGCCCATCCGAACACACATGCGCATATATTCTTCATCATTCACCGTCCAGACGTGTGTCTTCAAGCCATATTGGTGGGCCGTTTCCACATACTCAGGATCCTGCAGATGGTAGAGTGCCGGGTGGAGTGCTTCCACCTTCACCACATCCTTGGCGTAGGGTGCCACGCCAATCCAGTTATCCGAATACAGGAGTCCCGTTTCTGCATCCGGCTTCTCCCTGCGAATATGGGTCAATGTGTAATGATTGAAGGAAGAATAAATAACACGATCCTCCATTCCCATCTTCGCTGTAAGATCCAGTACCTTTTCTTCAATTCCTCTGTACCAGAATATTCCGGTCTTAAATTCCACATTCACCGTAAGTCCCGTTGGCTTTAGCAGTTCATAAACTTCTTCCAGCGTAGGGATTTGTGCCCTTGCGTATTCCGGATGCGTTCGGTTGAAATTCAGTTCACGCAGCGCGGCGAAGCTATAGTCCTTCAGATATCCCGCTCCATCACTGACACGCCCCAGCTCCTCATCGTGTGCAACAACAACCACGCTGTCCGCGCTCAGCTGGACATCCAACTCAACACCATCCGCCTTCATCTCTACTGACTTTTCAAATGCAGCCAGCGTATTCTCCGGAGCATAAGCAGATGCTCCGCGATGAGCCCACACCAATGTCTTATTCTGTTCCATCACCTTTTAGCCTCGCATTCTATCTTAATTCCAATCATAAAATATACGGTACAGTACACGCGCCAGTCAGCGACGGGTACTGTACCGTATATTCTGTCTATACTGTCTTTTGCTTCGTACTGATAATGAATAGCACCAAGCCGATCAGGAAAAATACGGCAATGATGCCGACGCCGCAGTTCACGCTTCCGGTCGCCTGCGAAACCAATCCCATCATGGTCGTTCCGATGACCGAGGCACCCTTTCCGCAGATGTCATAGAAGCCAAAGAATTCTCCCGAGCGCTCTGCCGGGATAATCTTGGCAAAATAGGATCTCGAAAGTGCCTGAATGCCTCCCTGGAACATTCCGACGAAAATGGCCAGTACCCAGAACTGCCAGCTTGCGCTCATAAAGAACGCAAAAACCGCAATTCCCGTATATGCCGCAATGGCGATGATGATCAGCTTTTCCGACATACCCTTCTGGGAAAGCTTTCCGAACAAAATCGCAAAGGGGAACGCCACGAACTGGGTGACCAAGAGCGCCAGCAGCATATCCGTCGAGCCAAGGCCAAGGGCCGAGCCATAGGCAGTGGACATATCGATAATGGTATATACGCCGTCAATGTAGAACAGAAATGCCAACAGGAAGAACAGAATCTTCTTATCCTTCACAATATCCTTCAGGCTCGTTCCCAGTTGCGAAAGAATGCCGCTTTTCTCTTCCCCGCCGGTCAGATAATTGGTCTGGCGGTAGCTCTTTAAAATCGGCACCGATACGCCCATCCACCAGACCGCCGTAATCACCAGCGACAGCGAGAGCGCCACCATCTGAGACATCCCGATCTTATCACTGCACAAAACCAGCACCAGGCATGCGATGAACGGCACACAGCTTCCGATATAGCCCCAGGCATAGCCCTGCGAGGATACATTGTCCATTCTCTCCGGCGTTGTCACGTCAGAAAGTGTGGAGTCATAGATCACAAGACTCAGCGAATATACCGACTTTACAATGCAGAAAACGATCAGGAAAAACAGCCATTCCTTCACAAATCCAAGTGCAGCACAGCCGATGGCTCCCAGAATAATGGTTGCCGCGAAAAAGGTTTTCTTTTTACGACCTTTGTCTGCTGCCGCGCCGACAATCGGTCCCAAAATGGCGACCAGCAAAGTGGAGATCGAAATGGCGTATCCCCAGTAGGCCAGATAGTCCACTTCCGAGAGGCCCGCCTGCTTCCCCAGCTGGTTAAAATAGATCGGAATGATTGTGGACACCATCATGGTAAATGCCGAATTGGCAACATCATACAGAATCCACTTCTTCTCCAGTGATGTGAGCTTGTCCTTCATTTTTGCTTTTCCCCTTTAACTTTTATTGTGCATAGCCACAATAGTTGTAACGCATGCACATCAACCGCCCATGCAATTTCGGTTAAATCCATGTAAAGCCCGTGCATTGTTTGCAAAATGAGCAGTACCCCGTTTGCAAAATAACCGGCTCAATAACAGCCGCGCAGCACCCCCGCACTGCGCAGCTTCTTTATTACAGATACAGTAACTATGACAGCGCCATGCGATCGGAAAGCTCACCGCCGGCCTCTTCGAATTTGCGAAGAAGATCCGCCACCTTCAGATTCTTCTTCTCCTCACCGGATACATCGTAGATGATGTTTCCATGAGACATCATAATTAAGCGGTTGCCATGGACAATGGCGTCGTTCATATTGTGTGTAACCATGAGTGTGGTCAGATGATTTTCTCCGACAATCCTGTCCGTCGCCTCAAGAACCTTTGCCGCCGTCTTCGGATCCAGTGCCGCCGTATGCTCATCCAGAAGGAGTACCTTCGGTTTTTTCATCGTCGCCATCAACAGTGTGAGCGCCTGGCGCTGTCCACCGGACAACAGTCCCACCTTTGAGGTCATTCGGTCCTCCAGGCCCAGATCGAGCTTTTTCAGCAGTTCGCGGTATTCTTCCTCTTCCTTGTGGCTCACTCCCCAGCGAAGCGTGCGCTTTTGGCCTCTTCTGGCTGCCAGCGCCATATTTTCCACAATCTGCATGTCACCGGCCGTTCCCGTCATCGGATCCTGGAAGACACGTCCCATGTGAACGGCTCTCTTAAATTCCGGCAGCGCAGAGACATCTTCGCCATCAATCAGAATCCTTCCGCTGTCCACCGGCCATACACCGGCAATCGCATTCATCACCGTGGATTTGCCGGCGCCGTTTCCGCCGATCACCGTACAGAAATCACCATCCTTCAGAGTCAGGCTCACATCGACCAGCGCGCGCTTCTCGTTGATCGTCCCTTTATTAAAGGTTTTGGATATGTTCCGAATCTCCAGCATGATCAGTCCTCCTTTTCCTTTCCCTCTGCCGCACCGCTTTTGCCGTTGCGCTTTGCCAGCGCACGGAAAGAGCTCTTACGCATTTCCTTCAGGTAGGGAACCGCAAGGAAGATAGCGACAACAATGGCCGTCAGAAGCTTCATATCGTCCGCAGGGAACTTCAGCCAGAGCACAAAGATGTAGACAAAATAGTAGATCACAGCACCAATCACGACAAATGTCAAACGTACAACAAACCCGAGACGTTTGCCCATGATTGCCTCTGCCAGAACCTCTCCGATGATCACCGCCGCAAGTCCGATGACGATGGAGCCCTGGCCCATTTTCACGTCCGCAAAGCCTTGATACTCGGACAGGATACCGCCGGAAAGGGCGACCAGCCCGTTTGCCACAGCAAGCGCGATCACCTTCATCTTGCCGGTATTGATTCCCTGTGCGCGGCTCATGTTCGGATTGATGCCGGTAGAACGGATGGCACTTCCCATCTCCGTCCCAAGGAACCAATAAAAAATGCCGATGATAATAACATCCACCACCAGCGTAAGCGCAATGGTCTGTCCCAGATAGCGTATATTCGATGTAAAGTGGAGCGTAACCGCACCGGCAGGAACGGCCTGATTGGCCTTGCCCATGATATTCAAGTTAATCGAATACAGCGAAATCTGTGTCAGAATTCCGGCCAGAATATCCGGTATTCCAAGGCAAGTGTGAAGAATTCCGGTAATCAGTCCTGCTGCCACACCGGCCAGAAAGGCGATGGGCAACGCTGCCTCCGGGCTCCAGCCCCCCAAAATCAGCATGACCGTAACGGCTCCGCCCGTTGCAAAGGATCCATCCACCGTCATATCCGCAAAATTCAAGACGCGGAAGGTCAGATACACTCCCAATGCCATAATGCCCCAGATCAGTCCCTGAGCCAGACCTCCCGGCGCTGCATTCCACAGGGCCGTCGGATTCAGTGATGCAAAATAAGCTGCCATTTGCGTTCCCTCTCTTACTACTTTTTATCGCACTGCGTCAAAACAGGCGGTGCAGGCACTTCTTCAGCACCTGCGCCGCCTGTTTTTTCATTATAGCGCAAACTTACATGGATTTCATTCCATTAAATCGGCAAAGTGCAAGTTTACCCTTGCGCCGTTACCGCTTGCGTGCCAGCATTTTTACTCTGCCGCCGGAATGACCGCATAATCCTCCGGCATCGTCATGCCGATGGCCTTCGCGTAATCCTCGTTGTACTCCTTTGTGGTTGTGGGAGCATACTCGATTTCCATCGTGGATACATCAGCACCCTCCGACAGAATACGGATTGCCTGCTGACCAGCGGTATATCCGATGTCATAGTAGCTGATGGAAAGGGTTGCGAGACCGCCCGCTCTTGTCATGTTCTCCTCGCCGCAGATCACCGGGATGCCGGCAGGCTCCGTTACGTTGGAGACGATGGTCATGTTGGAAGCAGCCGTATTGTCTGTAGGAATATAAACAGCATCGCAGTCAGCAACTGCACTGGTTACTACCGACTGCAGATCGTTGGAATCCGCAAATGTGTACTCCTGGTATGCTACGCCATCCTCTTCGAGGTACTTCTCAATCTGTGTTGCCTGGAACTTGGAGTTGGCCTCCGCGGAGCAGTACAGGATGGAAACCTTCTTTACATCCGGAACAAGCTCAAGAATCATATCCTCCTGCTGATCCAGAGGTGCAAGATCCGATGTTCCGGATACATTCATTCCGGTTACGCCAGTAAAATCGGTCATGTTCAGTGCTGTGCCGTAGTCCGTAATGGATGTACCGAGGATCGGAATGTCGGTCGTTGCAGAAACCGCAGCCTGAAGAGCCGGCGTTGCGTTTGCAAGAATCAGGTCGTAGTCATTGTTGACGAAACCGGTAATGATGGTGGAGCAGGTAGCAGAATCACCCTGCGCATTCTGATAATCAATGGTAACGTTGTCACCATATTTTTCCGTCAGTGCATCCTCAAAGCCCTGAGTCGCAGCATCCAATGCGTTGTGCTGAACCAACTGGCAGATACCAACGGTAAACTTCTCATCCGACGTCTCTGCGGCAGCCTCCGTAGAAGCCTCTTCTGCAGCCTCTGTCACTGCCTCTGTTGCAGCCGTCTCTGCGGCCTGTGTATCTGCAGAAGCAGCGGAATCCGACGAGCTTCCACAGCCAGCCATCGCCAGCATTGCGCCGGCAAGAATCAGTGCCAATGTCTTCTTTTTCATAATAATCTCCTTTTCTCCCGAGAGCCCCGCGAAACGTATCCGCAACTCTCTGTACACGTAATTTATTACATTAAAGCGCAAACGCGTTGGTGTGTCAAATTTTTTATGGAATAAAAAGTCCCTTCCGGAACGCTTTCGCATCCCGGAAGGGACTCTATTATCTTATTTTACCGGCTCTCACCGGAGTCGTATGTCACCTTAGATGAACGGCTTGGAGAAGGGATTCTCGTCCTCGTACAGAACGCCCTCCGGCTGATTGTAGCCGATCTCGGAAGGATCTACACCGATGTACTTGAGTGCATCATACAGGTTCTTGCCGAAGTGGCCGAACATAACCGCGCCATGGTGAGGATAGTTCTTGCCAACCAGGCAGTAGCGATAGAAACGGCCCATTTCCTTGATGGCGAATACACCGATGCCGCCGAAGGAACGTGTTGCAACCGGAAGAACCTCGCCCTCTGCTGCATAAGCGCGGAGCTTATTATCTGCGGTAGACTGCAGACGATAGAAGGTGATCTTGCTGGGAGCGATATCGCCCTCGATGGTTCCGTCGCACCAATCCTGCGGGTGAGTTCTTGCCATGATTCTCTGGAAGGAGAGATGAGGATTGGTAAGCTTCGTGGAGCAGGTATTGCCGCAGTGGAAGCCCATGAAGGTATCCGTGAACTTGTAATCGAACTTGCCCTTAATGGACTCGTCGTACATGTCGTGCGGTACGGTGTTGTTGATATCCAGCAGAGTAACCTCATCGCCGGAAATGCAAAGTCCGATGTACTCGGAAAGCGTTCCGTAGATATCTACCTCGCAGGATACCGGGATGCCCTTACGCATCAGGCGGCTGTTCACATAGCAGGGAACGAACTTGAACATATCCTGGAATGCAGGCCAGCACTTTGTGGTCAGTGCAACATACTTGCGATATCCCTTGTGCTCCTCTGCCCAGTCAAGAAGAGTCAGCTCATACTGTGCCAGCTTCTGAAGCATCTCAGGCTCCTTGCCAGCCTCGTAGCCCATCTCCTGTGCCATATCAGCGGCAGTAGCAGCGATTCTCTCATCGCCTTCGTGCTTCTGATAGGACTCAAACAGATCCAGCTCAGACTCTTCCTCGATCTCAACATCCAGGTTGTAAAGCTGCTTGATCGGAGCGTTGCAAGCCAGGAAGTTGGACGGGCGAGGTCCGAAGGTAATGATCTTCAGATTTGCAAGGCCATATGCGACTCTTGCAACCGGAAGGAAGTCGTGGATCATATCTGCGCACTCATCTGCATCGCCAACCGGATAATCCGGGATATAGCACTTTACATTGCGCAGAGCCAGGTTATAGGAAGCATTCAGAACTCCGCAGTATGCATCGCCGCGGCCGTCGATCAGATCGTTCTGTGTCTCCTCTGCTGCAGCGCAGAGCATCTTCGGTCCCTCGAAGTGCTTAGCAAGCAAAGTCTCAGAGATCTCCGGTCCGAAGTTACCAAGGTAAACACACAGCGCATTGCAGCCGTTCTTCTTGATGTCTTCCAGAGCGTTCACCATGTCGATCTCACTCTCGATGATCGTGATAGGACACTCATAGATGTCTGCAGCATTGTACTTTTTCGCATAGGCTGCAACCAACGCTTTTCTGCGATTCTCTGCCAGAGAAGCCGGGAAGCAGTCACGGGAAACAGCTACAATACCAAGCTTAATTACCGGAATATTGTTCATACCATCCTCCATTTTGTGACTCAATTTGTGAATTATTTCACGTACTGATGGTTTAATTATAGTGCCTCTCTCGGAATTAGTCACTAATAAAAGCTGTGCAAAAAATGCTGACTTTTTTGCGATTTTGCACCTGCCACATCCTTGTGTAAACCTTCTGCTTGCAGGCGAAATTCACGATTACTCAGCCTCTTCATCATTCCGGATACGTCATATGTTCCTGCGTGATTCCATACAGTGTCCGGTCCAGATAGCGCGCTGCGACCCACTTCGCCATTCCCAGGTTCTGATCCAGATAATTTCCGCAGTCTTTTGCAGCTGCTCCGGGAATATCTCCCTCGTAGTCACGGATGAATTCGAACATTCTGGTAATGACCGGTGCGATATCTTCGGAGCTGAGGTCCCCTTCAAAAAGGACATAGCAGCCGGTGCGGCATCCCATCGGTCCAAAATAGACGACACGGTCCTTCCAGCCCTCCTCATTGCGAAGGAAGGTTGCGCCCAGATGCTCAATGGTATGGAGCTCCGCTGTATTCAGCACCGGCTCCCTGTTGGGTGCCGTCATGCGAAGATCAAAGGTTGTAATGGTGACATCGCCGAAATGATCCTTGCGGGAGACATAAACACCGGGCTCCAGCTTCAGATGGTTGACGGTAAAGCTTGCTATTTTTTGCATTGATTTTCTCCTTCCGTTGATATGACATATTTATTCAAAGCCAAGCAATTTGCATGCAACAGTACACTCGTATCCACTTTATTGTCAGGTGTTAGCCTGTCTCTCAACTTGCCTCACCGGATAAACAAATCCAGATCCGCCCTGCGATGGTCGAACAGGTTGTAATATGCCGCCTTCCGATACTGTGCCAGGAGCGGCTCATCCCACGCATCGCTGATGTCATGCGCAGTTCCTTCCGCATCATAATATCCCAGAATGTTAATGGCCGGATAGTAGTTTCTTACTTCCGAAACGAAACGGTCATAGGCACTGCCCTCAATGCCGGCATTTTCTAAAAGAAAGCTGCGAAGATAGCAGGGCGAGATAATTTTTGCCGCCTCCGGCTCTTCCGGAAGATCGAAATTCGCCCAGAGGATGTACGGCACCGTATACTTTTTCTCCCGCTCCTCCACAGAAGCTCCTTCCTCATACATCTCCGGTTCCAGCGCCTTCAGCACGCTTTCCTTAAGACTGGGCTGGTGATCGCCGAACATCAGCAGGATGACCTTGCGGTCCGTTTGGGAGAAATACTCCGTCAGATCCTCAAAGGCCTTATCACTCTCATAGGCCAAAGACAGATATTCCTGGAGCTGCGCATACTGCAGGCTCTCCTCCTTGGGCTGCACCGTCACATCCACTGCCGAGACGTCCGTATTGTAGCTTCCGTGATTCTGCATCGTAACATTGAAGAGAAATACCGGACCATCCTCCGCCTTTTCCTCATAGAGCTTTTCCAGCTGTTTGTAGTCGGATGCATCACTGATGTAGGTGCGAATCCGTTCGGTATAGGTAAGTCCATCCTCCGTCGAAATAAAATCATCAAATCCCAGATACGGGTATACCTTGTACCGCTTGTAGCCCGATTCCAGATACGGATGAAAGGCAGTCGCCGAATAGCCGCGGTTCTTCAACAGCCACGCAAGAGACTCCTGCTGGCTGTTGATGTACTGCGTGTAAGGCACTGCTTCGGCGTTCAGAAACGCCACGGCATTGCCGGTCAAAAATTCATACTCCGTGTCGGCTGTCGTACCGCCGAAGACCGACGATAACATCCATCCCTTTTTCACATTGGAGCCTTCCAGCGAATGAATGAAGGGCAGTCCGTCGCGATTGGTTTCAAATCCGTAGGTAGTCGGCAAATCGGAGAATGCTTCATTCATCACCACAATCACATCCACGTCTTCGGATTCGGCCTTTTCTGCCTGCGTATTCTGTGTTTCTTCCATCTCGTAGGACGTCAGGAGCTCTTCTGTCTCTTCTGCTGAATATCCCTGCGGCACCGGCTTTTCCAAATGACGCTTAGCAAACGCAATGTAACTAAGTGCATACCCGTGGTGCTTCGTCCCAATATTCGTATTCCACAAATTCACAGCCGGAAGATTCGAGCAAACAAGCAGACATGACACAACACAGGCCGCCATCGACAGCACATGCCCGCTGGTTCGATGCACCGGCAATGTTTCCTTTCTCTCTGGCCAAAGTCCCAGCAGTATCATCGCAAAGGACAGATAGACAAAGAGTACCTCCGGCGTAACCTCCAGGCGGTACTGGGCGATAACGTTCCTTGCTGTGCCCGCCATTGACAGGTCCGACAGTTCAAAGGCCTGCGCGCGAAATTCAAAATAATAGTGATTGACAAGCGCAATAATAAGCCACCAGGTCGTCCCCAAAAGATACCCGCTGCGCCCCAATTTTGGCCGGCCATTGGAGTTTCCCAGAGCTTTCTCCGAAGCGCTTCTCCTTTGCGGCAACACATTCCAAATGCCCGACAGCGCATAGCAGAGAAAATAAACGCTCGCATACACCAGCAGATTCCAAAGGATGGACCAGGGCTGATCCAGAAGGAAGCGGTCGGCATACAAAAGCTCGGTGATTCCAAAGCAATAAACGCTGAGGAGGAAAATCCGAAGAACCGGAAGCTCCATTTTGCCCTTCACAGGTCGATGTGCCAGTAGGAACAGGAGTCCTTCTGCCAGAAGCGCCCCGCTGTAGTAAATCATCTGCTGCCATGTCCACTCTGCATGCAGATATTGCTCCAGAAACAAACCGCCCAGAACCACCTGCAACAGTGCTGCACCGGTAGCCAGCCCTCTCGATGGTTTTTGAAACAGTCGCCGCTCTGCCAAAAGCTCCTGCAGTACCCCCTCTGTAAGGAGCAGGACCATCAACAGAAGCAGCGCATTCTGCACCTCTCCCGCAATCAGATGCTCTCTTGGGTTCACTGTAAACGATAGCAGATCAAAGGAAACGCCGCGAATGGATACCGGCGTCATGGTGATCTGCGATGTCCGGTTCGAAGTTCCGGCACTCTCAAACTCAATGTAGTTCCTGCCGTTCTGCAGGAGCACCGATTCCTGCTGCCAGCTATCGTCAAGATAGATGTAAGAGCGGCAGTTGGTTCTGGTGGAATTGGAAATTTCAAAACAGATGCTGCGAATGGATACCGTGTCGTCAAAAGCAAATTGAATGCGGGTATCCTCCGAGTCCGACCGAAGCCGTTGTCCATCCCTGCTAAGGTTCGTCAGATTCCGGTCCTCTTCTCCGTAAATCGTTGCAAGCGGAACCGTCACCTGCGGATAGTCAGACAGAAGGATTCCGATTCGGATGCCAAAAACAAGAATCACCGCCAGAATAGTCAAAAGACAACAGGCGTATTTATTTCGCATAGGTTTTATATAAGGCAACATGATCATAAATGCAGCGCCACAGATTATAGGTCAGCCCTGTGCAGGCAATGTACCCGGTTCCATCCTCTGACTCCTGGTAGCTGACCGCGCAGTTGCCGGATTCATTGACAAATCCCGTCTTTCCGCAGATCACGGTTCCGCCGGAATCGTGATCCTCAATACGCCGAAGGAACCAGTTGGAAAGCTCCACACCATTTGGATTATCCTTCAACGCACCGGTTGTCCATGTATGTGCCGAAAGTACCTTTCGGCAGAGCTCATTATCAATGGCAGCCCGCATGATTACGCACATATCATAGGCCGTACTGTAATGATCCTCATTGTATAGGCCTACGCAGTTGGTAAAGTGGGTTGTTTCGGAAATGCCAAGCTCCTGTGCCTTCCGGTTCATACGCTCCGCAAAGGCCTCCTGCGTTCCGGAAGTATACTCCGCCAGCGCCATGGCCGCATCTGCTCCCGAAGGAAGAATAGCGCCGTACAAAAGATCCTCTACCGTAGCCGTATCCCCCACACCGTATCCCACAAAGCTGGATCCGGAGCTGTAGGATTCATCACAGATCTCTTGGGTGATGGTCACCACATCCTGCAGCTGCGCCTCCTGATCTTCCATCGCCTCCACCGCTACCAGAAGCGTCATCACCTTGGTCATGGATGCCGGAACCATCCGCTCAAATGCACGGCGCTCCGCCAGAATTTCTCCTGTCGTGGTGTTCACCAGAATGGCGTACTGGCTGTCCACATAGTCCGATGCCTTTGCTGCCTCTTCCTTATCCGCGTCACTTATGGTGCTTTCCGTGGTTTGCGTCTGCGCATTCTCAGATGTAATGTGCCGCTGTGCATCATAAATCGAAATGTCCGTCAGACTCTCCCCCAGCTGAACGGTGCTGCCGGTTTCCGTAAACACATACGGTCCATCCACCGCAGACGTCTGCCCGGCGGTATCCTGCGCATCCGTGCTCTGCATTCCATCGACGCTCTCTGACGTATTCTCCGATTCGGACACGATCTCCGCCATCGTTGCATCCGTACCGGCGACATCCGTCACGGAAGTTTCCCGGTTTGACAAGACGCCGCGCACTGCAACAGTTCCAAGAACTGCGATCAGAACGACACCCAAGATAATCACCACCGCCAGAATCCGCTTTTTCCTCCGGAGCTCCCGTTCTCTTCTGGCTCTTCTTGCCCTGCGCAGACGCCGGCGTCTTGCATCCTCGTTCTCATATTCCCGCCTGCTGCGGGGCTGTTCATTTTGTCTATCCATCGTCACCTGTAAAAGCAATCCGTCGCCCTCTTGCAGGCGATCGTTTGTTCAGTAATCATCCATCATTGTAATTGATCACACTAACGTTACTGTACCGACACCCTTCAGCGACGATACCGCAACACACTAACTGATCCATTGTATCACTTCTGCAGTAGATGTATAACCATCTCCCCCGTGTGGTATAATGAAACGTCATTACTTACCACGCAGACGCCGCCAGGCGACAGGGAGAATCCACATTCATGAGTTCCTTTAATCAACAGACAGCCAGCAAGGAAACCGAAAGCCTTTCCATGCTTCGCAAGCTATCCTATGTACTTGATGCCCGGCAGAAGCGCCAATGTATCGGAATCGGTGTTCTGATCCTCATCAGCGGCATACTGGAGACCATCGGTGTTTCCATGATCGTTCCGATTGTTACCGCCATCACCTCACCGGACACCATCACCGAATATATGAATAAATATCCCTTCCTGCAGGATGCAGCAGATGGTCTTGGTCTGAATACCACCTTCCGTCTGACTATCGCTATGCTGGTTTCCCTGATGGTGATCTATGTTGTCAAGAATGCCTTCCTTCTCTTCGTAACAAAAGAGCAGAATCAGTTCATCACAAACGCCCGCAACGACATGATCAGCCGCGTCATGCGGGATTTCCTCAATCGTCCGTACGAGGATTATCTCGGCGCCGATATTCCTACGGTTTTCCGCATTACCGACAGCGACATTCCGCAGACCTTTTCTCTGATTTTGTGCCTGTTACAGATGTCTACGGAGATTGTGGTGTCCGTGTTCCTGGGCATTTTCCTTCTGGCAGTGAACTGGCAGATGACCATGTTCATCATTATCATTCTCCTTGCCATGACGATGGTCAGCTCCAAATGCATCAAGCCCCGCCTCAATACCATCGGCAGCCGCAACCAGAAAATCCAGTCCCGCATTGCCAAATGGCGTCTGCAGGCAATCTACGGTCTCAAGGACGTCAAGGTATTAAACCGTCAGGATTTCTTTATCCGCAACTACTATGAAAGCGGAAAGATCGGTGCCGCCGTCGCCACCGATTACGCCGTCTTCAATAATCTCCCCCGGCTCATGATCGAGACCGTGTTCATGGTCAGTGTCCTCGGCTTTATTGCGCTTTACATGGTCCTTGGCGGAGACGTCACGCTCCTTCTGACACAGCTGACAGCCTTCGCAGTTGCCGCTGTGCGCATTCTGCCCAGTGCCAACCGCATCAACACCTATATGGCACAGGCCGCCTACGAGGAACCCAGTCTGAATTATCTGTATGACAACCTGACGGAATCCAATAAAACCGAGGGACAGATGCAGGCTCGCCGCTCCGAGATTGCAGGCCCGCCGCTTCACCTCACCGACCGGATCGAGCTTAAGGACATCTCCTTCCATTATCCGGACAGCGATACCTATATTTTCCGTAACGCCAACATGGAAATCAGACGCGGAGAGTCCGTCGGCATCATGGGACCGTCCGGCGCCGGCAAGTCCACCATCGTGGACATTCTGCTGGGCCTTCTGCATACAGAGGCAGGATCCATTCTCTGCGACGGCGCGGACATTTTCTCCAACTACGATTCCTGGCTTGCACAGATCGGATACATCCCCCAGAGCATCTACCTGATTGATGAATCCATCCGCGAGAACATCGCCTTCGGTATCGATGCAAAGGATGTGAGTGAGGAGCGCTTGTGGGAAGTTCTGAAGGAGGCGCAGCTGGATGAATTCATCCGTTCCCTTCCGGAAGGCCTCGACACGAAGATTGGCGACCGGGGCGTTCGTCTCTCCGGCGGACAGCGCCAGCGCATCGGCATTGCCCGCGCCCTGTACCACAATCCCGAAATTCTGGTGTTTGATGAAGCCACATCTGCGCTGGACAACGACACGGAGGCTGCGCTGATGGAAGCCATTAATTCCTTCCACGGCAGAAAGACCATGATCATCATCGCCCATCGTCTCAACACCATCGAAAAATGCGACCGCATCTACCGCGTTGCAGACGAGAAAATTACCCCGGCCACGTTAGACGGCGAGCACATTGTGCACGATTCCGTGCCGAACGCATAGCCGGTTACAATTCACTCGCCTATCAAGCGACGGGTCCTAGCGGAGTTGTCCGATCAGGGGACGTTCTCCGCCACCCTGCCGCTTGGCTGGCACCTGCATCACCCACAACCAATGAGGTTTCGCCATTATGATCGGAGTTGAATTCATCCCGGGCTTTGGACTCGGAAATCAACTGTTTTTCTTTATATCCGGGCGCTGCATTGCCAAGGATCTCGGATTTTCCTTCGGCTGCGTCAACCCGCAACAGGTAGGGAATGTTGCACAGTCCAATAAAGGCATGTATTTTATGGACCTTGATCTGGGGGAGGAAATCCCGCGGGAGCAAATGGAGCAGTACACCCGCTTTGATGAGCAGGACGATCGCCTCTACATGGGAAATTCCCGTCACGATATGGCAAACGGCTGCTACATCAGCGGTCCGGATGAGCGGGTCTACCGCATAAAGGATCAGACGCTTTTGTACGGTAACCTGCAGGATGAGCGTTATTTTGGGCATCACATTCCCGAGATTCGGACCTGGCTGAAGGTCAAACCGGAATACGAATCCTATGAATATACGGCAGATGACCTCTGCATCATCAATATGCGGGGCGGTGAATACACCGGACATCCGGAGCTCTACCTGGACCGGCGCTACTGGCTTCACGCCATTGCCAATATGAAAAAGATCAACCCGGACATGCGCTTTATGATTGTCACCGAAGACGAGGAAGCCGCCAAAAAGGTTCTCCCGGAATATGAGTGCCATCATTTTGATGTAGGGAAGGACTACGTCACCATCAAAAACGCGCGCTACCTCATTCTCTCCAATTCTTCCTTTTCTCTGATGCCGGTGATCACCAGCACAGAACTTCGGTATGCCATCGCCCCCAAGTACTGGGCAAGGCACAATATCAGCGACGGCTTCTGGTCCTCGGAACAAAACATATACAGCTTTCTGCATTACCAGGACCGGCAGGGCAATATCTGGGAGCCGGACGAATGCCGCAAAGAGCTGGAGGAATACAAAAAGACCTCGCGCCTGTATGCGCGCCGCAACATGCGCCCCGGAAGGCTGCGCTATTGCCTGCAGATTCTGCGTCGTAAGCTCCTGTACGGACGGTTTTATCTCCGCAAAATCGAGCGCTCGCTCCTTCGAAGAGCCGGCATCATCAAGACATGGAGCCCCAAGTAGACGAAACGGCACACATGCAAGGGGAACGTTCTATAGAAGTGTTCTTTCGAACAAGACTTCCGGCAGCTGCGAGCGCGTCAGAAAGGGATATTTTTCATGAACTATAAAAATGGGAAGCTCCAGCTTCCCAACGTGACACTGACAGCGGTTACCAGTGTAAAGCTCTACGAAACCATAAAAGCGATGGAGTATTCCATGCGGGGCATCGATTTCGGCGATGTCGTTCTGGTGACAGACAAAAAGCCCTTTGGGCTTCCCTCCGGTATTCGCTTTGCCCGCTGCGATAAAATCGACAGCATCGACAAGTTCAATCATTTCATGGTTTACGAGCTAACGCCGTACATCACGACCGATTTCATTCTTCTGGTCCACGCGGATGGCTTTGTCATCCACCCAGAAAAGTGGAGCGATGACTTCCTGCTCTATGACTACATCGGCTCTCCCTGGCCTCTTCCAACGAACGATTACGCCTACCGGGATTCCAGGGGAAATATCTGCCGCGTCGGCAACAGCGTCTCCATTCGCTCCCGTCGCCTTCTTGCCTACCCTGCCGAGCACCAGCTCCCATGGGTTCCCGTCGATGATGGGTTCTACAATGAGGATATTTTTCTCTGTTGCCATTCTAAGAATCAGATGGAGACAGACGGTCTTACCTTCGCACCCTTAGAGACCGCCGTGCGCTTTGGCCGCGAGCATTCCTTGCCGGAGAATGAGGGAATCGAGCCCTTTGCCTTTCACAAGTGGCGCGGAGAAAACGCCTCCTACCCTCGCTTTGTCTCACCGGCAGACCGCATTCGAAATGCCGTCCGTCCCCTTTTATTCTGGCGCAAGAGCAAGTACTGGAGAAATAAGCATGGTTATTGACTGCATTCCCTTTTTTAATGAACTGGATATCTTAAAGCTCCGCCTGCATGTGCTGGATCCGTACGTCGACCGCTTTGTGATCGAAGAGGCAACACGGACCTTCTCCGGCGACAAAAAGGAGCTGTGCTTTGCTGCGCATAAGGACATGTTCGCCCCCTTCCTTCACAAAATTGATTACGTTGTAGTGGAAGACGATGTCCTTGACGAGGACGGCATTCACGAAAATCCTGCTGCCGCAGCGTATGCCCCCGAGATTCCCGGTCAGCCGCTGACGCACCGGCGGGACTATTTTCAGAAGAATCATCTGATGGATCACCTGCAGGGACTTTCGGACACGGATGTCATTCTGTTCGGCGATCTGGATGAGATTCCTAATCCCGCTGCCCTTTCCCGCGTTCTTGCGAACTACGATCCTACAAAGGTCTATCACCTTGCCCAGCGGAATTTCTATGTCTTTTTGAACATGGAAGAGAAACCGGTTCGGCTTCATTCCATCACCGGCGAGTTTCCGGGGATTCCCGAGCGTGAAAGAAAGTGGCTGGGCACTAAGATCTGTAGCATTCGCAGCATTCCGGCCGAGGGAATCGTCCGTCTTCGTGATCTGGTTCCGGTCACGGATCCGCGTTCCGTCCGCGTGGAGGACGGTGGCTGGCACTTTGGCTACATGGGCGGGCATCAGGAGACCAATGTGCTAGGCCGCATCGGAACCAAAATACGTGCGGCCGCCCATCAGGAATACAACGATGCGGAGATCATTGCAGAAACCATGGACAAGCTGGTTCTGGGACAGGATATTTTCGGACGGAATGCGAGCTTCTGCCGCGTTGAACTCGACGATACCTATCCCGCCTATCTTCTCTCGCACCGCGAAGAATACGAGTACCTGATCCTGCCGCCCATCACCGCGTGGACAAGGTTCACCCATCGCTTTGATTTGACCGTCGGGCGGTTTTGCCGCAAGGCGATCCGCAAAATCCGAAGAACACTGCATGCTGCGAACTCATCTCTCAGTCAAAACGGATCATGACGGCTCCAATGCCGCATGTTTCCATCGATCTATACTTTTAAGAAGAAGACGCACAGAAATGTCTCTCATCGACATTCCTGTGCGCCTTCTATTTCATGTACGACATTCCCTCAGCGGCGGGGGCGACGAATGAACATCCCAACCGGTCATCATCGCCGGCTCCCGTCACTAGTACATCGTTTGCAAAATAACTAGCCAAATAACGCAGAACTTTTTTCTGAGGGTGCGTGTCAAAAAACGTAGGCGTAGCGGGCTACGCTGAGGATTTTTGACACGTGCAATCAGGAAAAAGGGCCAGTTAGTTTGGGTCCTGCACCGGATTCTCTTCTTTTGCCTTTATCTCCGTAAGCTTGTGTACTTCCTCCTGGAGCCGTGCAATCTCCTTGGTCTGCTCCGCAAGCTGCTTCTTCATTTTGCGCCATTTTTTGCACTTGCGAACCTTCCACACGATGAGCAAAGCAATGACAAGTACGATGATCACAATGATGACAACCGTCTTTGTGTGAATGCTTCCGGCCGGATCTGCGTAACCAAGCTCCGGCAGCTCGTCGCCCGTTTCCTCGGTCATCTCCGCCTCATCCGCAAAGGCAAGGTATGCTTTGATCGGGAAATTGTCATACACATACTCCGTGTAGTCCGGCTCTTCCTTAATGGCTGCAACAATATCTGAGAAATCCGTCCAGCCGCCTGCCTCTTCTGCGTAGAGATAGCTTTCTCCCGGGTTCACAACACCCACGCTGTAATAGCCAAGGAGCTGATCCTCATAATCCGAAAGATCGCTCCCACGGTTCTCATAGTACACCTGCCGGTTGTACTCCTCGACCCCTTCTTTGCTGGTTTTTGTGGAGTTGGTCGAGATTGCGTAGCAGCTTTCCCCATCCGCCGAAACACGCTGGGTCACTACCACGGAATACTTCTGTCCCTTGGAAATGGAGACCGGCTTGTCCACATCCACCCGGTGATATCCTGCATAGGCAAAGCTTCCGCTTGCCTCGGCTGCCAGCTGCCCATCCTCCGGAGACGTAGCATCCTCGTCCAGAAGATATACCTTGAATTCTACCTCTGTGTCCTCTTCATTGGTCTCACAGGACAACGCTTCCAGCTCTTCGTCGTACTCTGCCGTGAAGACATTAGCCATTGCCATCTTGCCGTCACTGAGCCATCCGGATGTTCCATCCGACTGCAGATAGTCGTACTGATCAATGATGTAGCCGGTCGTTCCCGCATCGCTGCTGGTATCAAACTCAAAGATCTCAGGTTCGACAAGGCTCCTGTCATAGTAGGAAATATAAAAATATCCGGTTGCCTTGCCTTCCTCGTTCTCAATTCCCCAGCTGAATTTGTTCGGAAACTCCTCCGTATCGGCCCCCCAGCTGTTCTTGACAATCCAGGCACCATCTCCTTCCGGCTGGTACGCATTTCCGTCTCCCCATACATCTTCCGAATGATCGAGGAAATCGGTGCTCTTAATGGTATCATCCCAGCCGACAATGGTTACCGCGTGAGTAGCCTGTGCGCTGTCATAGGTATAATGTGTCCATTTATTGTCTTCCGTATTCAGATACACCGGATCCAGATCATCATTCAGTGCATCCGACGGCATATATGTATCCGCCGCAAACGCAATCGATACCGCCTTTCCATCCATAAGGGCCTTTTTAATCGTGTCGGTAGCGCTCTGGTCATACCCAATGTATGCCGCATTGCGTACGTCCAGGTCCGCCTCCTCCATGACGTCACAATCCGCCGAATAAACCGCGGGGGACGGCAGTATGTCGGAATTGGTCAGCTGATACTTCTGCAGAAACTTATAGTCATCCGGAATCGACCAGTCATCATTTGTGCTGTAATAAATGTTGTGAAGGAATCCCTCTGCCTTGCTGTTCTTGCCTCGGTATGGAACCGTTTCCTCATCCACGACGCCGATTCCGCTGGAAAAAATGGATGTAGCCGTGAACATGATTCCGCCTGCGTCCAGAAGATCCCTGTCAACGCCCTCCAGCGCATGGATGCCTTCGCCATCCTGCGAAGTACCGTCATTCATATAGCTTCTGGCAAAATATGCCAGATGATGCTCCGAAAGATCCAGTCCCGTCTCCTCATAGGTCGTGCCAAGGCTCGACAATATGCTCGTCTCCGCTGCCGCAATCGCAGCAAAGCCCCAGCATGTCCCCCATGGATTCTGAAACTTCACAGGTGTGACCACGCCCTTGTCCCTTAAATCAAATTTCTCAGGAAGTGACTCGTCCGGCTTTGTCTCTTCGATCTGCCGTTCCACCTGTTCCTGATTGCCGAGAAGATACTCTGCTGCCTGCGTCCCATCGGAATTACTCTGCGCGCAGGCAATGATCGGATTGAGTGCCGTCACACCGGTCAATACCGCCGGAAGTATAGCGCCCACTATTCTCTTTTTCATCATTGTCCCCTTTCCACCGATTCCACGGTATACATCAGTGATTATAACTTTTTTTCCAGCAATCACACAATCCTATGATTGCGGTATATCCTCGCTAAGCGACAGGGTGGCGGATGTATGTACCAGGACCCGTCGCCGGCGTGCGGTTGTGCAACGACAAGCCGGCCAAGATCTCCTGCATAGGAGATCCCGGCCGGCCTTACCGTTCCCAATCCTTACCTATATCTTTGATTTATTCCTCTTCCTTTTTTGCCGGGAATAAGGACGTCAACACCTTCATAATGACAATCAGAACAATTGCCACCACAAAGATTCCAAGCATACCAAAGCCCATAACCTTTAACGATTCCATAAAATTCGCAAGCATTTGCTGTTCTCCTTTTAACATCAAGCAGATTTATAGTACACCCTTACATCAGCGGAATCAGGCTCAGAAGCAGTCCGCCTGCAATAACCGATGCAATCTGTCCGGATACATTGACACTGGTGGCCTGCATGATCAGGACATTGGTCGGATCCTCCTTCAGGCCCATCTGTGTGATCACGCGGGCCGACATCGGAAAGGCAGAAATTCCGCAGGCACCAATCATCGGATTGATCTTCTTTTTCAGGAACAGATTCAGGATCTTCGCGAACAGCACGCCGCCGGCCGTATCGAAAATAAACGCGACCAGTCCCAGCAGCAGAATAAACAGTGTCTGCACATTCAGGAAGTTCTCCGCGCGCATCTGGGATGCAACCGTAATCCCCAGCAGCAGTGTAATGAGGTTTGCCAGTGTTCCCTGTGCGGTATCCGACAGGGAATCCAGCACGCCGCACTCACGAATCAGATTGCCGAACATCAAAAAGCCAACCAGGGCCACGCTGCGCGGAGCAATGAGGCCTGCCACTACCGTAATGCAGATCGGGAAGAGGATCTTTGCCGTCTTCGATACACTTCCTGCCTGATAGTCCATGTGAATGGTTCTCTCTGCCTTTGTGGTAATCATACGGATCACCGGAGGCTGAATGATAGGAACCAGTGCCATGTAGGAATAGGCAGCAACAATGATTGCACCCAGATATTTGGAACTGAAATAGTCCGCCACGAAAATGGAGGTCGGTCCGTCTGCTGCACCGATGATGCCGACCGAAGCCGCATCCTGCAACGAGAACCCAAAGAGCGTGGCCAGACTCAAGGTAAAGAAAATACCAAACTGTGCCGCCGCGCCGAAGAGCATCATCGTCGGGTTGGCCAGAAGCGGCGTGAAATCAATCATCGCCCCGATACCGATGAACAAGAGTAGAAGGAACAGCTCATTGGAAATTCCGGAATTAAACAGAACATCCAGCGGTCCCTCGGTAAGAATTCCATCGATAGTCTGTGTCACCGCCCCCGACAAAGGCAGATTAACAAAAATGGCACCGAACCCCATGGGCACCAGGAGCGTAGGCTCCATCTCCTTTTTAATTCCAAGCCATATGAGAATTCCGCCGATTCCCCACATGGCGACCATCTGCCATGTCAGATTGGTCACGTTGCCGAACAAGTCCATCAGCTGCTGCATTTGATACCTCCATAGATACTGAATCGATACAACCATTCAGAGCACCTTTGCCAAACCGCCAGTCTCCGAATCGTTATCAATGTGGTAGAGCCAGTGGATCTTGCGCTTTGCGAAAGTCATGAAGGGATAACAAAAGCGGCAAGACCTTTACTGCATCTACCTGCAATAAAAGTCTTGCCGCCAGATTCACAAGCTCTCCTCTGTTCCGACACCGGACCTAATACATGATTTATAAAACTATTGTATCTGGGCCGTATTGACGATGCCGGATCCTGGCCCTTGCACCGTTTCTGTACCAACCACACCGGGATTTCAAAAGAAATCCGAGATGAGGCTAGGCGCCACAAATCCTCTCACGCACGGTACACTGTCCAGGCAGCTACTCCCTTTTCATATCATCAACCTTACATTTCTACGCCGCGCACGTCAAGTTAAACTTTTGATGCCGGTTCCATCGCGTTACTGTACCGACGCCAGCCAGCGACGGGTGAACTGTTACTACATCGCCGAAATCTGCAGACACCCCGCATGATCGATCGCTTCCTCCGAAATTCCAACGCAGTTGTCCGCAATGCGGTCCACATTGTAGAGAAGCTCTGCGTATATGCCTGTCATCTCCTTTGTACACTTACCTTTTTCAACGCGCTTTAAGTGTGCTTTGTTGAACTGTCGCACTACCTTATGCAGCTTGTTCCTGGCCTTTTTGATCTGGGACGAATCCATCTCGGATGATTCCTGCTCGTACAAAAGATCAGTTGAAAGCTCATAAAGACCGCCCGCTGCAGCAAAGCATTTTTCCACCTCAGCTGTGGCTTCCTTAGACAGCGTTTTCCCTTCTTTATGCAGTGCCGATATACCTGTCACAATGTCGCTGCAGCGGTCCGATATCCGATCCACATTTGTGATGACCGCCAGAAGACCGGAAGTCTGATCCGCCTGATCCGCCGTAAGCGATCCGCTGGTGAAGAGCTCTGTAATGTACGAAATCACGCTTTTCTGCACAGCTTTGCAGCTCTTATAGGATTGAAAATAAGCCTTCTCCGCCTTCCGTTCCATGGACGGAGCTGTACCGCCCTCAAGACCCTCCAGAATTGCTTCATGCATGTCCGGAATCAATGTCTTTGCATTTTTGACACAGCGATCAATTTCTCTGGAAACCAGAATCAGGGCTGCCTCCGGCTGTGCCACCATGCGAAGATCCAGATACATCGGCTGGCCTTCCGGTTCTGCAACACCCCCAGCCACCGGGCGATCCGGTACAATACGGCAGACAATCTTCACCATCAGTGTGATCAACGGCAGCCACGCAATGGTACAGACAACATTGAAGGCGGTGTGCGCATTTGCAATCTGCCGGGAAATCACCTCTACCTCCGGACCCTTCGGAGAAATCCATTCCACAAACTTCGCAAACCACGGAATCAGGAATATGAACACGGCAGAACCGGTAATATTAAAGCAGGAATGCGCCACTGCCGTCCGCTTGGCATCCTTGCTCTGTCCTACCGATGCCAAAAGCGCCGTGATGGTCGTTCCGATGTTGTCTCCCAACAGGATCGGGATCGCTCCGGCAAGTCCGATCACACTGGAAACGCCGTCAGGTCCCGCCTGGGATGCAAAGCTCTGGAGCACCGCAATGGTTGCAGACGACGACTGTACCACCAGCGTCATGCAAAGTCCCAACAAAACGCCAAGCAAAGGAACATCCCGCACTTTCCCCATCAGTTCGGTAAAGATCGGGCTGGCCGCCAACGGCTTCATAACCGAAGACATGATCTGGATTCCTTCAAATAATAATCCAAAGGAGAAGAATACCATGGCAACGTTCTTGACCTTCTCATCCTTTGCAAGAAACTGGACAAGAAATCCAATGAACAGAATGGGATAAATGTAATCACCGATGTCAAAAGCGATAAGCTGCGCGGTCATCGTGGTACCGATGTTCGCACCGAAAATCACCGAAATTGCCTGCGGCAGTCCCATCAGCCCCGCACTGACAAATCCAATCACCATGACCGTTGTTGCACTGGACGACTGCAGCACCGCCGTTACCAAAGCGCCTGCCAATGCACCCATCAGCGGATTTTTCGTAAGGAATCCCAGGATGCTGCGCATTTTCTCGCCGGCTGCCTTCTGCAGCGATTCGCTCATCTGATTCATTCCATACAGGAAAACAGCCAAACCGCCCAGCAAACCGAATAGTGTTGTTACAAGATCTGACATATGATCTCTCCTTCTTCACACACTTCTTACATTCTTCCTACCAAAAGGTATAGTAGCACGATAGCGGATAAAATCTAGGTAAGATCTATGTCATTTCTTTGTAAAGTTCTCGTAAAGCTTTTGTTAATTTCCCTCTTTCTGGTGGAACACAAGCTCCATTCGGGTTCCCCGCCCCAGCTCAGATGTCACCTTAATATCTGCACGAGACAGCTCTGCGCCGTGCTTTACAATGGAAAGGCCAAGGCCCGTACCGCCGGTTTCCTTGGAACGACTCTTATCCACGCGGTAAAACCGTTCAAAAATCCGATCCTGCTGATCCTTGGCAATTCCGATTCCATTGTCCGTAACAATGACCTCCGGCGTATTCATCAGCTTGCCAACCCAGAGCGTCACGCGACCGCCCCTGTGGTTGTACTTGATGGCATTCTCGGTCAGATTGTAAATCATCTCATCCAGGAGCCTTCGCACGCCGTATATGCTGCAGGATTCCCCCGTCAGCTCCACATGCACGCCGCACTCCGTTGCCTTTGAGCCCAATCGGCTGACAATATCATGGGAAAGCTCAAACAGATCCACAAGCTCCTCCGACTGCTCCAATCTCCCCTCATCCAAACGGGACAGCTGTATGATGTCATCAATCAGCGTCAGCATCCGCTGTGCTTCCCGGTAGATGCGATCCGAAAACTTGGAAACATCCTCAGCTCGCACCAGTCCGTCGCGCATGATCTCTGCATAACCCGAAATGGAGGTCAGCGGCGTTTTGAGCTCATGCGAAACATTCGCCGAAAACTCTTTCCTCATTTCCGCCACCGCCTCCTTTGCTCGATTGGATTCCTCAATACGCTTTAAAAGAGGCCGCATCTCATCGTAGATTTCGTTGTTCAGCGGCTGATCCAGATTCAGCTGATTGATTGGCTGCACCAGAGCGGTTGCCTGACGCTTTGCAATAAAATAAGAAAGGACCAGCATTGCCGCCGCGATCAGTCCCATCACCGGCAGCAGCGTAAGCGCTGTATTGGTCGTACTGCGCACCGCCATAGACACACGAAGAACATTTCCATCCTCCAGTCGGATGGCACAGTAAAACATATCCTGTCCCACCGTATCCGAGTGACGAACATCCTGCCCGATTCCTTTTGCGAGCGCATCCTTCACCTCCGGACGGTTTTTATGGTTTTCCAGCGAATACTCGTCCTGCACCGTATCATAGAGAACTGTGCCATCCGAACCGATCAACGTAATACGCGTATTCTGCTCCACATCATCCAACCGGCGCAGATATGTTTCCCCAGAGATATTCACCGCTGCTGCTGTGTACTCCGCCACTCTCTGGATACTCTCCTGTGCCAGAGAACGGATTCTGCTATACACGAAAAAAATGGTGATGGTATACGCAATGGCCAGCGTTACACCAATCACCATGAACATACTCTTCTGGATTTTCTTTCTCATAAATCCATCCTTTATGGAATCGAATCAATTCCTAACGCACCGCTATACCCGAATCCGGTATCCGACGCCTCGCACCGTTTCAATCCGGTCACCCGCCGCGCCAAGCTTCTGCCGCAGCGTCCGTACATGGACATCCACTGTACGTGTCTCACCATCAAAGTCATATCCCCAGACATCCTCAAGCAACTGATCCCTCGTCAGAACCACCTCGGAATTCATCAGGAGCTTTTTCAAGAGCTCATACTCCTTCAGCGTCAGCGCTACCGCCTCTCCCGACACGCTCACCTGATGCCGCTTGGTATCCATGGCAATCTCACCCAGCGCCAGAATGTTCTCTTCTCCGGTGCCTACGCCGCTCCGCCGCAGCACCGCCTTGATCCGGCTAACCAGCTCCATCATCCCAAAGGGCTTTGTAACATAGTCATCTGCCCCCAGATCCAGAGCCTTGACCTTGTCAAACTCTGCCCCTTTGGCGGTCACCATGATCACCGGTATGCGAGAGGTCTCATTCCCGCCGCGAATGCTCTTAAGAAGCGCAATTCCGTCCTCTCCCGGCAGCATAACATCCATAAGCACCAACTCCGGGCGCTCCATGCGAAGAGCCTCCCGAAAACTTTTGCCATCGCCAAATCCCTTGGCCTGAAATCCGGTGTTCTCCAGTGTATATACAATCAGATCGCGGATGTTCTCGTCATCCTCTACGCAATAAATCATTAGCCTTGTCCTTTGTACACGCGCAGTTTCTGTTCACACATCAGTTTACTGTGCACACGCCAGCCAGCGACGAATCCTGACAGAGTTGTCCGATCCGGGTACGCCCCTATCGCTTCACCGGCGTATGCACGGTAACCGCATATTCACGCAGCAATCCCGTTACGCCTTATCAACCTCAAACGGCGGCTTTGTATCCAACTTCGCCTCATGCACGCCGGTGATGGAGAATGTGACCCACTCTGCAATGTTGGTGGCATGATCGCCGATTCGTTCGAGATATTTGGCAATCATAATCAGATCAATGGCCTTATGCGCTGCCTGTCCCTGATTCTCTCCGATGTAGTCAATCAGCTGCGATTTCACCGAATCGAACATCATATCCACCACATCGTCGCTGGCCTCCACATGCCCTGCCAGCTCCAGATTCTTATCCACAAAGGCCTTAATGCTGTTCTCTACCATGTGCGTAACTTCTACGCTCATCTCCACGATCTTCGGAAAATCCGTGGCCTCGGCCATTTTCGCACTGACTACGATCTCGGCAATGTCGGAGGCCTGGTCACCGATACGCTCCATATCTGTAATCATCTTCAGCGCCGCGGAAATCTGCCGCAGATCTCTTGCCACCGGCTGCTGCTGCAGGAGAAGTGTCAGGCACAGGCGCTCAATTTCCCGTTCCGCCTGATCAATTTCCGCATCTGCCGCCATGACGTCGTTGGCCATGTCTATATTACCATCCTGCAGTGCTTTTGTCGCATTCTCAATGGCAATTCCGCACAGATCCCCCATATGAATCAGCATTTTGTTCAGCTGCTGCAGCTGTGCATCAAAACGATTTCTCAATGTAGTGCCTCCCTTGCTCAGCCAAAGCGTCCCGTAATGTAATCCTCTGTTCTCTTATCCGAAGGAATGGAGAAGAGCTTCTGCGTCTTGTTGTACTCAATCAGCTCGCCCAGAAGGAAGAATGCTGTGTTATCCGAAATGCGGCTTGCCTGCTGCATGTTATGCGTAACAATGACGATGGTGTAATTGCGCTTGAGCTCAATAGCCAGGTCCTCAATCTTGGACGTAGAAATCGGATCCAATGCAGAGGTAGGCTCATCCATCAGAATCACCTCCGGCTCGACGGCCAACGTTCTTGCAATACAAAGGCGCTGCTGCTGACCACCGGAAAGCCCCAATGCGCTCTTGTGCAGGCGATCCTTCAGCTCATCCCAGATAGCTGCCTGCCGAAGGCTTCTTTCTACGATGGCATCCAGCTCCGATTTTTTATGAATGCCGTTGATCCTCGGTCCGTAGGCAACATTCTCATATACGCTCTTCGGAAAGGGATTGGGCTGCTGGAACACCATGCCGACGCGCTTCCTGAGCTCGATGGCGTCCATATCCTTGTTGATATCCACACCGTCCAGCCTCACATCCCCCTCAATCCGGACACCGTCCTCCAGATCATTCATCCGGTTCAGGGTCTTCAGAAACGTAGATTTGCCGCATCCGGAGGGGCCGATCAGTGCTGTAATTTCGTTTGCCGGAATGTCAATGGAGATCTTGTGCAGTGCCTGAAACTCTCCATAATACAGATCCAGATCCTTAATCTGAAACTTCATGTTCTCTTCCATCTTCTTCCCTTCTCTCTACTGCTGACGAACTTTTTTCTGTGTGCCCGACTGCTTCTCATTGATGCGCCGCGTCATAATTCTTGCAATCAAAGAGAAAACAAGGACCAGCAGCACCAGTATCATCGCCGAAAAGTTTGCTATGTTCTCCGAATTCGCATTCAACGCACCCTCGGTTCGCATGACCCAAATGTGAAGTGCCAGCGTTTCCCCGGGACGGAACGGGTTCAAGGGACAGGTTTTGGATGTCAGATCCCAGTTGCTCCAGTTCAGTCTTGTACTCTGACCTGCAGTATACAACAGTGCTGCTGCCTCGCCGAAGCCACGCCCCGCTGCCAGAATCACGCCCGTGATGATGCGGGGAAGGCAGGCCGGAAGAAGCACCTTCACGATACTAACCCAGTGCGTCGCCCCCAGTGCCATTGAGCCCTGCTTATAGCTCTTCGGAAGAGAGCGCATCGCGTCCTCTGTCGTTGTCGTGATCGACGGAAGGCTCAGGATGGAAACGGCCAAAGCACCTGCCATCAGATTCCACTTTGCGCCCGTCATCAGAATGAATACCAGATAGCCGAACAGTCCGACCACGATGGAAGGAAGGGAGGAAAGGGATTCAATACAGATTCGAATGAACTTCGTCCCCTTGTTGTTCCCTGCGTACTCCGCCATGTAAATACCCGCCAGAACGCCGATCGGCACGCTGATGAGCAGAGAAAGAAATACCAGATATACCGTGTTGAACAGCTGATTTCCGATGCCCTCCGAGGTAAAGGACAGAACGCCCGGATAGTAGCTAAGAATCCCTCGCACAATGATGTATCCCGCCAGCACCAGTATCAGCATGAGAAAGAATCCGCCGACGCCGTAGAATACACCGGTCATGATATTGTTGACACACTCCGCGTTGCGGATGCGCCGCTTCATGGTTTCGTTCATTGTTACCCCTTCGTCTTATACACCTAATTTCTTCTTGCTCTGTGCATCGATCTTATGGATCAGGAAAATGAAGAACATGGAAATCAAAAACAGCAGAAGGGCCATCGACCAAAGTGCCATATTCTGCTCACCGCCGCTCGCCGAGTTTCCCATGTCGGCAGCAATGGCCGCAGTAAGATTATTGGTCGGAGAGAGGAGATTTTTGGGGAAGGCCCTTGTTTTGCCGATGACCATGGCCACCGCCAGGGCCTCACCAAAGGCTCTTGCAAGTCCCAGAATGATGCCGGTGAAAATGCCGGATTTCGATGCCGGGATGACAATGCGGTAGATGACCTGCCACCGGGTCGAGCCAAGACCGTAAGCCGCCTTGCGATAATGCGCCGGAATGCTGCGGATGGCATCTGCCGCCACGGTTGTGATCGTAGGGAAAATCATTACTGCAAGGACAATGCTGGCAGCCAGAACGGAATATCCGCCCATCTTTGCGTGAAACACGTCCCGGATAAACGGAACCAGTACGGTAAGACCGATCCAGCCGTAAACAACGGAAGGAATGCCGACGAACATTTCGATGGCCGGCTGAAAAAGCTTGGTTCCGGCTTCGGGAGCGATCTCAGTCATAAAGATGGCCGCACACAAAGCAAACGGCGTCACGATCAGCAGTGCCAGGCCGCACGTCAGCAAAGAGCCGGCAATGTAAATGGCACAGCCTACCTTTCCGCCGCCCTCGGATGCTGTATCCATCGGAGCCCATTCGCTGGAGAACAGAAACTCCAGAAGCGAATGATGAAATTTCGTGAAGGTCCCTGTCCCCTGATAGATCAGGAACACACCGATCGCCAGCGTCAGTGCGATGATGAAGAATCCGGAGATGGTAACAATGCCCTTTCCCAGGCCTTCCTTGCGGAAATGCTCGAACCTGCCGGTTCTTGTCTTGACGCTTGGACGAGCAGCGGGACAGCTTGCCATATTTGTAGGATTGGATGCCGCTTCCGTCATAATAATCCTCCGTTGTACATAACTGTTTAAAAGCGGCCCATCTCTGCCGGGATGAGCACCCGTTTCGGAGAAGAACCGCCGTAACCTATTGTGTTATTTGATTACTTGGTCTCGTGTGCAGCCAGTGCCTCGCTGCTCATCTTGGAGGAAACGCCGTATCCCATAGCCTCGATCTCTGTGCCGAACTCATCGCCCATCATGTAGTTGATGAAGGCCTGTGCCTGCTCAGAGCCATCTCCGTTTGTATACATGTGCTCGAAGCCCCATACCTTATAAGTTCCGTTGTAGGTATTCTCCAGGGACGGCTCTACGCCATCAATGGAAACGGTTGCTACGCTGGTGTTGTCCACAAGATAGGACAGCGCTACGTATCCGATGGCGCCGGTGTTCTGCTGAACTGTCTGCAGAAGGGTGCCGGAATCGTCTGTCTCAAGCGCTTCGTTGGAAGCCTCTTCTGCACCGCCGATTGCCCAGTTCTTAAACAGAGCGCGTGTTCCGGAGGAGCTCGGTCTTGTTACAAGGAGAATCTCCTCGTCCGGTCCGCCAACCTCTTTCCAGTTGGTGATCTTGCCCGTAAAGATGTCGGTCAGCTGCTCGGTCGTAAGATCCGTTACGCCAAGGTCTGCATTAACAACCGGTGCCATGGTGATGACGCATACCTCATGATCCACCAGACCTGCTGCTGCGCTGGCATCCAGCTTTTCTTCTGCATATACATCCGAGTTTCCGATGTCGATAGCGCCGTCTGCAACCTGCTTAAGTCCCTCACCGGAGCCGCCGCCGTTTACTGTAACAACGCAATCCGGATTGATGTCCATGAATTTCTCTGCAGCGGCCTGTGCAAGAGGAAGAAGTGCGGAGGATCCTGCTGCAGTAACCTCGCCGCTTACTGTCTCTGCTGCAGCGGCAGCCTCTGTGGAAGCCTCCTCGGCGGCTGCCTCAGTGGATGCAGTCTCTGCAGCAGCCTCTGTCGTTGCGGTTGTCTCCGCGCCGGTGTCTGCTGTGCTCGAAGAGGAGCAACCTGCCAGCATGCTGGCTGCAAGTGCTGCTGCAATCATAGTTCCCGTCAGTTTCTGAAGTTTCATCATAATCTCCTTTTTCCGCCGCGTCCTTGCGGCAACGATTGAATGCTAAAAAAGCACTGCCGCGCGAAGCTCTCGGTCTATCAAAAACCTTGCTTGCTCGACAGTGCTCATCCTAAAGGAGCGTTGTTAAATTCAAAATCCGCGTAATGTAAAAGGTATGTTAAATCGCATCAGCCTTTGACAGCACCCGCGGTCAGACCATCAACGATCTGGTTGCTGAAGCAGCAATACACAACAATGGTCGGTACCACCGCCAGTACAATGGCAGCGAACATCTGGGAATAGTTGGTGTTGTATGGTCCTACAAACTTAGACAGCGAAACCGGCAGTGTCTTCTTGGTATCATCGGAGATGAAAACCATGGCCAACAACAGCTCGTTCCAGTTTCCTACAAACGTCATAAGACCGGTGACAAAAAATCCGGTTCTTGCCAGTGGAAGTGCGACCCTGGCAAAAATCTGATAAATGTTCGCTCCGTCAATGCAGGCTGACTCCACCAGCTCATGCGGCATGCTGCGGAAAAAGCCCGTCATGATGAAAATCGTCACCGGCAGGGAGAATGTCAGATACGGAATAATCAAACCGATCAGACTGTTGGAAAGTCCCAATTTGGCAAAGCGTGTGAACAGAGGGATCAACACGCAGTGTACCGGAATCATCATTCCCATCATGAAGTAGGTCAGCATTGCAGCCGAGCCCTTCCAGCGCATGACGCCAATGGCAAAGGATATCATCGCTCCCAGTACCATCGAAAGTGCCAGCGTCACAACGCAAACGATAAAGGAATTCATGGTCGCCGTTCCCAGGTGACCTGCTGTCCACGCCACAATATAGTTTCCCAACTGGATTACCTTCGGAAGCGCAAACGGCGCATCAAAGATTTCCTTATTGGTTTTAAAGGATACCATCAAGGTCCACAGAAGCGGTGCCAGATAAATTACCAACATAAATACAAGAAGGATGTAAATCAGCACCAGTGCCGGTGTCCAGTGAATCTTATCTTTTTCCTTATGTTCCTTTGTTTTCTTTGGAGTAGTGTTTACTTTCGTCATTTTCTTCTCCCTCCTCTCACGTGTTGTCATCCTTAAAAATCTTGCTTATGAGGAAGGTCACCAGAAGACACAGGATTAACAGGACCACACCGATGGCGCTGGCATATCCGTATTTAAAATACTTGAACCCCTGTGTGTATAGGTGCGTTGCAAGAACCTCTGTCTTATGATTAGGACCACCTTCGGTCATGTTGTACACCAGATCAAAGAACTTCAGAGAGCCGATTGCATTCAGGCTCATCGCCGTCCCAACCATCGGCTTGATCAAAGGAAGCGTGATGTGACGGAAGGTCTGCACCTTTGTGCAGCCGTCAATGTAAGACGCCTCGTAGAGCGACTTGTCAATGCCGGAAATCTGCGCCATGTACAGCATCATCGACTGTCCAACGTACTGCCACAGTGCAACAAAGGCAATGACCTTCATCGGAAGAATGATAAAGCCCTTCGTATCCATCAGCCAAAGCGGTCCATCCATCCCAAACTTCTGCAACAGCTGATTGATGCCCAGCTTCGGACTGAAAATAAACATCCACAACAGTCCCAGTGCCGAGGATGAAAGGACACAGGGCAGATAGATTACATTCTTAAACAGGTTCCGTCCTCTGGGAATGTTCGTCAGAAGTCCTGCAAGAATAAGACCCATGAGCAGCTGCGAGACGCAGGAAAAGATCAGAAAGAACAGGGAATTCTTGAGTGCCAGACCCATGGTCTCATCCTTTAAAAGCTGCTGGTAATTCTTCAGGCCGATCCACTGCGGCGGTGTCAGCGCATTGTAATCACAAAAAGAATAATAAATCGACTGACAAATAGGAATGAACAGGACCAAAGTGAAGAGTATGAATCCCGGCCCCACAAAGAGGGCAATTGCTTTTTTGTTCCGTAAGAGCTTATCCATCGCTGCTCCTTTTTCTCCCCAGACTGCAGGAGTTTCTTGCTTGTTGTTCTACTACCGGTCAAACCTTGATGAAAGAAAGCGGAACCGCCGATTGCTCGGTCGGTCCCGCCGCTCGATGCTGTTTCGTATCTGTTTCGACACATCTATCTTTTATAAAAAACTAGATGGTGTCGACTACTGCACTCGATTCTTATCCGCGTACACCGCCGGGATTGGAGTCTGCATACCAGTCCTCAATCGACTGGAACGCCTCTTCCGGTGTGTAATCTCCCAGATACATGGAAACCATGGTGTCATCAAACTTGGAGCCAGCCTCTGTCGTTGCCAGAGACTCGTTGTAGAAGCCAAAGGTTGCAGATGCATTCTGGAACACATCCATTACATAGGACAACTGCTGCGGTGCCTTGGTAGTATCGTACTCTACATTGGTTACCGGAATCTTTCCGCCAACCTCAGCGGTGTACTTCTGAGCCGTTTCATCCGTGAAGTACTTCATGAATGCAATGGCTGCCTCCGGATGCTCTGTGGTTGCGCTCATTGCAAGAGAGTCAGACTTTGCAATAACACGTCCGGAATCATTACCGCCGTCGATTGCGGGGAACTGGAATACACCGCACTTTGCTTCGATGTCAGGATTGTTGCCGTTCATCTGTGCAATCGCCCAAGAGCCCTGAATCAGGATTGCAGCCTCTTCGTTGTAGAATGCTGCCGTTGCAACATCGTTGGTGTCGCCTGCTGCCGTAGGCTGGAAGTACTGCGCCAGCTCCAGAAGCTTCTCACCTGCTGCTACGGTCTTTTCGTTGTTCCAGCTTTCCTCACCGGACTCTATCTTTGTAAGGTCTACGCCTTCACGGTCGCAAAGATATCCAGCCAGCATAGACAGGCACCATGCCGTTCCGGCAGAAATGGTAACCGGTGTGTAGCCGGCATCCTGCAGCTTCTGGCAATCCGCAATCAGCTCATCCCAGGTTGTCGGAACCTCGCATCCTGCCTTCTCGAACATTTCTGTGTTATAGAAGACACAGGCTGCTGCAATGTTCAGCGGAACTGCATAAATCTTGCCATCATAGGTCTGCTGAGCAAAAACAGCATCACTGGAGAAGGAATCCTTCCAACCGTCTGCCTCAAGATAACTGGTTAAGTCTGCCGCAATCCCAGGCTCAACGTATACATCCAGATTCGGTCCCGGGCTCACAATAAAGACATCCGGTGTCTCACCGGAAGCAACCAAAGCATTCAGCTTTGTGTAATACTCCTCCAGATTTGTAGTGATAGGGGTTACATGATAAACGCCTTCATAATCCTTATTGAAGCGCTCTACGGTCTGCTGATACCCCTGAGAAATCAAATCATCCGTTGCTGCCAGATCGTCCCAGAACATCCAGGTGATTTCCTCAGCCGTCCCAGAAGATGCTGTCGTATCTGCGGATGCCGATGTATCTGCCTCTGCCGACTCCGATGCTGCAGCATCCGACGATGTTCCGGAGCTTCCTGTATCCGTAGAGACAGAGCAACCTGCCAAAAGCGACGTCGTCATTGCTGCCGTCAACAATAATGCGATTTGTTTCTTCATTGTCTTCCTCCCTTGCTATGCCCGAAGGCATTTGGATTATTCTGCCTCAGCAGAACGAACAAATTCTATGCACCATATGGTAGCAATCTTTTGCAATATGCGCATGAACTTTCTTGTCTTATATTTGTCGTTTCTTGCTTTCTGTTTTCCTTGAGCCGCAGCATTTAGTGTGATTTAGGCACATTTTCGTTGATTCAATTGTACATTTTTCACATTAAGCCTAAAATGCACATTGACAATCCGCATGTTTTTCCATTATTTTTAACACGTTCTCCGTGTTTTTGTCATTTTATGTCATACCATGGCATGGCAAGATTTTATTTTTCTATTCTTGCTTTCAACAATTCATATTGTACAAATGACACACGAGAAAAAACGTAAGGCAGAGCTTTTTTCACAATATAAGTTCCCCTTTCTTCAAAAGGAACCAACGCCATGATTGAGACGCTGAACGGCACCCATGAGATCGTCAATTACAAGCCTGACACTCATATTCGATTGTACGTAAACGATGAATGTGAACACTACCCGCCCCACTGGCACACTGATATGGAGGTACTTTGCCCGTTGCAGAGCACCTATTCTGCTATCTGCGCCGACACCCATTACCTTCTGCAGCCTGGCGATATGCTGTTCATCGCTCCCGGAACCATTCATGATCTTCTTGCCGCGCCAAGCGGCGTACGCATTATTTTTCAGATTGCCCTGTCGCCCCTTCGTGAAATCGGCGGATTGGAAACGGTTCTTTCCCGGCTCTCTCCTTGCTGCCTCATTACGCAGGACAATTCTCCTCTTGTTCACGATCCGCTTCACCACTATCTATTAGAGATCAAGGATCTGTACCTGCAAAGTCCGCTTTTGATGGAGGCATCCATCTATGCAAAAACATTGGAGATGCTCTCTCTTTTGTCTCACAGCAAGCATTTGTTCTCGGAAGCATCTAAGAATGACGAAGACCGCTCCCGGGTGCTGGCGCATAACGAGGCCATGCAGAAAATCTGCAGCTACATTTCCCTGCACTGCAGTGAAAACCTCTCATTGGATCAGGTAGCCTCTTCTGCCGGCTTTTCAAAATTCTACTTCGAGAGGCTGTTTCGCAATTACACAGATATGTCTTTTTATCAATACCTTCTGAGCAAACGAATCTCACTGGCAGAGCAGCTTCTTATGGATCCTGCTATATCCGTCACCGAAGTAGCCTTTCGTTCCGGGTTTTCTTCCGGCGCCGCCTTCACAAAGGCTTTCCGAAAGCAAAAAGGCTCATCTCCTTCTGTCTTTCGAAAGCTGCAGGCCAGTGAACTGTAAGAGACATCGGAAGTGTCCGGAAGAATTGCAATTGATTTACCAGAACAATGCATCCCGATAGAAACAATGCGGCCGAAAACCGCATTATCTCCATCGGGATGCATCATTCTGGATAAAATATCAACTTGGATTTTTACTTAATATGCTGAATCCTTTAACGTACGCATCTGCGTTTCATATTACAACGCCGCTCCCCACCCGTCTTTTCCGGCAAACGGCCCCGGCATCACGTGCACGCCGCGTTTCTCTCCGAAATAATCCTGCGTGAATATAATTTCCGAGCCATCCGGATTCTCATAGCGCTCTTCCGGCTCAAACGCCATGCCCAGTGTCGCCGTGCTGATCACATTACCCTGCAGCTTCGCAGCAGCGTCCGCAATGTTCGTCACCAGGTGAATGCCATCTTCCCTCTCTTCCAACGAAATCTCCGGCGCAAAGCTATTGTCTACTACCGCATTCTTTTCTTTCTTCCACGGTTTGGCTCCGCCCAGATACAGATTGCCCTCGGCCCACACCGGCAAATGCGAGTAATACCGGTTGGGATAAGGATTCTCCGCACCCATGCCGCAGTAACCTTCGAATTGTTTTTTCCATTCTTCTTCCGTGGGATACTCGTCAAACACGAATGTCCCCGCATCAAAGTTCATGGTGTCCCACATCCTTACATTGGGATCCTCTGCGGTTTCCGTCTTGACCTGTATCTCGTGAAACAGCGGAAGAACCGGCTGCTGGACAAAGATGTTGTTGTAAAAGCGCATATCGCCATGCAGGAAGGACATGAAACCGATCACCTTCGTCCCGTGAATCGCATGGTAGGGCGTGTACCGCTGCGACTTGATATCCGGCGCGCCGTTATCGGTGCCGGTCCCAATGCAGGTCAAAGAGCCGGCAAACAGATTATGAACGAAGGCGCCTCCCTGGGAAGCGTATTTTAGCGACCGCTCCGACAGGAAAATATTGTTATCCACAAGGGTCGGTCCATGGGAAACCTCAACGAAAAGATCCTCCCCTAACGCTCCAAGAAACGCACCGGCATTTTCTTCGCTCATCTTTGAGCGGTCCAGCGCCAGACTGTTATCGTACATGAGATTTTGTGTCACTCTGGTTCCCTGCGCCTGCCAGTCCAGCCAGATGCCTCTCGTGCAGTGATGGATACGGTTTCTGCGGAAAATAACATCAATAGCGGCATGCATCTTGATTCCGCCAATTTCCGCACCGGCCAGATTCTGCTTGTTATTGATGTTGTAAATGTGGTTATCCTCGATCACGGAGAACACACCGCCCAAATGGCCGACAATGCCAGTCTGACCGCAGTCGTGAATCTTGCACCGACGGATGATATGGCTTCCCACATGCTCCTTGTCCCAGCCCTCGTAGCTTGCCTGGAGGATGCACTCTCGTTCTGTCTGGGTTCCGTCCTTATACTTCCATTTCAGCCATCGGTTGTCATTGTTTGGCTGCAAATATTTGCCAAGAGAGATCCCGGAGCACTTGGATTCATAAACCTCGCAGTCCTCAATGATCCATCCCTTTGACCAGTGCGGGCCGATCATTCCATCCTGATAGGCCGTCGGGGGCGCCCATTGCGTTGCGGCCTCACGAACTGTAAAGCCGGAAAGTGTTATAAAACCAATGCCTTCCTCAGCTGGCAGGAAGCAGTCCTTCCGAACGGAGAACTCCACCTCTTCATGATTGGGATCTTTTCCCTGAAAATTTGCATAAACCACGGTCTCGTTGGTCTTTTCGTCCTGCTCGGCATACCAGACATAGATCGAAAATTCCGGATCCCAGGATAGAATGGATGGCTCCGGATCCGTCACACCACTTCGCTCTGTGACCTCATACATGGATTTATGATTCAGGTAAACATCGCCGGTATGCGCTGTAATTGTCGCAATAAACCAGTCGCCGGACACTCTGGTTGTGTACGGGTTGTAATCGCCGAACATGGTATTGCATACCCGCGTTGTCCAGACATTCATCTCTCCGTCCACCGGCTTCCAATCCGTCAGAAGCTCCGCGCCGGTGATGACCGCCTGCAACGGCTCCTGCGAACGATATACAATCCGATCTTTTTCTGTTCCGGCGTGCTTCGGATTTACATACTCGCGATAGATTCCGGGGGCAACGATGACTTCATCTCCCGGCATGGCAACATCAGCCGCTGCCTGAATGGTTTTGAACGGATACTCCCTGCTGCCCGCCCCCGGCTTCACTGCATTTATATCAACATAGTAACGCATAATAATTTCTCTCCTGTCCGGATTATCCCTTTACTGCCCCAATAGCAATGCCTTTTACAAAATACTCCTGCGTAGAAAGATATACAATACCAGTTCACTCCCTCGCCAAGCGACAGGGGGGTGCCTGTACAGTAACGATATTACTCCTTCCGGATCAACACAGGTGTGACAGATGCTTCTTTTCAGTGAGTTGCAATGCTATAATGAATGCAGTTGCATAGCTTTTGTGCAGGCTGCTCTTACAGCTGCACGGTTCTAAGGGAGTAGCATCGCGATTATCGGTGCGCCCGTCTTTCTTCCATTTCCGGATTACATCGAACGAAGCTCATGCATAGAATCGAATTTGCTGCTTCGCAGCGCAAATCCGGCGTGGGAAACGTTTTAAACAGCGTTTCCCTAAGAGGAAGCTCTAAATGGTGTACCTCTACCATCATGTATTGAGTGGAAAGGATTGTTTATGAAAAAAGGAACCTTCAAGAACAAGTTGGAAAAATGGGCGGATTCTCACCCGGTACTGCATGCCATCGTTCAAATGATCTTCTACATGCTGCTGGTCCAGATTTTCACCCTTGCCGTTATCATGGTGTTTGAGGTAGTGGGGGCTTTGAGTTATCTGCTAAGCGGAGATGGGAACGTCAGTTCTTCCTATACTTCCGACATGGTGGTTCTTACCTCCATAGCGAACATGATATCCCACATGCTGTTCGTGCTGGTCTACTGGCTGCGACGGCGCAGGCAGCTGCACCGTTTTTTCCGCGTTGGCAATACAGGCCGAGGCATCCTTCTGGGCTGGAGCGTTCTGGTCACCGTAAGCATTACATTTGTTCTGAATGTCATCAATAAGGAGCAATTCGGAAGTGTCGGAACCGCCTTGTTCCTTGGCATTGAACCTGGAATCACCGAGGAAGTTCTGTTTCGAATCATTCCGATTTCTATCGCCATGAAGAGCCGCAAGAGAGAGCAGCTGGTTCTCCCGGTCTTCCTGTTCACCGGCCTTAGCTTTGGACTGATCCACAGCATCAACATTATTGCAGGAGCAGATCCTTTCATTACGCTGATTCAGGTGATCTACGCAACCGGCGTCGGATTCTTGTTCGCTGCCATCTATATGCGAACCGGTAACATGTGGATCACCATTTTCCTCCACACCTTCAATGACGCGGTAGACTTTCTCACGCTTGATCTCCAGTCCACCGGCGGAGTACTGACTGATGCCCCTGATCTTTCCAGCCTCATCGGGCTCCTTTTATTCGCTGTTCTCTACTTTATCAACGCGTTCTACATCTTCCGCAGCTGCAAGCGCAAGACAATTGCGGACACGTGGGGTGACATCTGGAGCGGGCAGGAAGCTGCGTAGGAGCAGTTTTGCGAATGTGGTTCTAAGGAAATGCTGATTTAATCAGCGTTTCCTTAAACAATTGCGATAAACTATAGAGCTGTTTAGCGACCGCTATAGTTCAACACGAATTTACCTGTTTCTTACAATTTCATAACCTCATTGCGATAGTTTCTGTCCTCTTGCTTCTCTAGACTAAAAGAGACGGTGGGCTCCGGTCGATATTGCGGAACCCACTGCCAGAGGATCCGCGAGTTGCATTCCAACCGCAGTTCCGGAAAGGGGAAAACCATGAATTATCGCTTACACACATTTCTGGTTCTTGGCCTTGTGACCGGCCTGTTTATCGGCGCCTTCGTCTGCATGGTGATGGAGCAGATTTTACTACTGCAACCGCAGGAGACCATTATCCTCCTATCCTGCTCCGGCTGGTGCGGCATTGCTTTCTATTTTGCAAGGCTGATGTATCTGGTGCATCAGACAGTAAGCATGAAAGATTGAGTACATCGTTTGCAAAATAACTAGCCTAACTAACCAGCCCTTTTTCCTGATTGCACGGGTCAAAAATCCTCAGCGTAGCCCGTTGCGCCTACGTTTTTTGACCCGCACCCGCCAAATTCAACGCGAGCCTTCTGCGTGCAGACTGGTTCCGTCAAAAAATCCCCGCCATCGGCACCGTAGCCAAGGGCGGGGATTTTCATTTGGTATCCGTTTAATATCTGTTACATTCAACGTGAGCTTCTGCTTGCAAGGGAGTTTACTGCTTCGCAGCGCAAATCCGGCGCGAAAACGCTTTAATCAGCATTTCTCTAACAACCAAAAAGCCACAATTGAAATTGGCAGGTATCCCGAGCAGGATCATCGCTCATCCGACTTCTACACTGGCCCAGTCATCCGACGGGCAAATGCCGATGTATGTCTTGCCGGCGTTCAGAGTAAGTTCTGCTCCGGCTGCTGTATAATACTTGGTTACGCCGGTCTCGGAATTCTTCTGCCAGATGATCGGAATCATCTTGCCGCCGGTGCAATAGAAGCCCACGCCGGTTCCGATGACGTTATAAATCAGGTATCCGTTTTTGTCATACTGGGTAAAGGAGCAGGCCTGCAGAATCACATTCTGGAAGGACACCGTCTGATTGTCCTCGCCATCCTGCGAGAGCTTTCCATTCTCGTAATAGTCATAGCTTCCGGTCGCCGCATTATACACAAGATAGGGCTTGGTCAGCTTAAAACATCCAAGCTTCACCATGCTTGCCGGATGTACATCCGCAGCAGAGGAAAGATCCGTTGTCCCGATTTTCCAATGGCTTGCCGCTTCTGCGCTCGTATAGCCGGAAGAATATCCCGCCTGCGTCATTCTGCGGCTGATTTCGGTTCCCTTTGCATACTCTGTAAATTCCGACGGCTTTCCGTTCTTCACACGGGAAAAGGAACCGGACAGGTGATTGATTCCCGTGGATTTAAAGTACGGATTGTTGTAAAAGGGGCCACCATCATGGATGAGCACCGCATTCCACTCCGCTGCCAGCAGAATATTCGTCGGCCGCGTGGAGCGGATATTGCCGATCTGGTTCACACTCTGCCAATCCTTATAGATGGCCATCAGACGCGTAACACGGTTGTTCAGCGTCGAATTCATCATCTCATACACAACATCTGCCTCTGCCAATCCGTAATGCGGAAGTGCTCTTGTGTCATTGTCAATCATAATTGCAACCGGACGCTGCGCAGCAATTGCTGTCGATACCGGAAGTCCTGTAATTTCAGATGTTGCCTGTGCCGATGTCGTTACGGCTGTCGCCGTCGCCGCTGATACATTCACTACCGGTGAACATGCCATTCCTGCCGCTAGCGCAGCAGATAAAATCATAACCACACTTTTCTTCATAATTCTCCTTTTCCGTTGCCATCGGGCAATTCCGAGTGTCGCGAGGAGAAATCCGCGCAGGCGGTTTCTCCGTTGCGAGAGTGCAGCGCACGAAGGGCGCTCACTCTAAACAGGAGGAATTGCCATCGGGCAATTCCGAGTGTCAAATACTCTTCCCCAGAAACTGACTCTGGTACAGATTATAATAGAATCCCTTCGCTTCCATCAATGCATTGTGATCGCCTTGCTCAATGATATGTCCGTCCTTCATGACCAGAATGCAGTCCGCGTTCCGTATCGTAGAAAGACGGTGTGCCACGATAAAGCTTGTTTTTCCTTCCATCATGGCATTGAACGCATCCTGAATCTTCAGCTCGGTTCGGGTATCGATGGAGGACGTCGCCTCATCGAGAATCAGCATGGACGGCTTGCTCATCATCACGCGGGCGATGCAAAGGAGCTGGCGCTGTCCCTGCGAGAAGTCCTCCCCATTCTCAGATACCACCGTATCATATCCCTTCGGCAGCCTCCGGATAAAGGAATCGATGTGGCACGTTTTTGCCACACGGATCATCTCCTCCTCAGAAATATCAGGATTCCCCATGGTGATGTTGTCACGGATGGTTCCGGTTTTCAGCCAGGTCTCCTGCAGCACCATTCCGTAGCCGCCGCGGAGTGCATGACGTGTGATCTTCCGGATATCCGTTCCATCCACACAGATGGCGCCGTCATCCACATCGTAAAATCGCATCAGCAGATTGATCAGGGTCGTCTTCCCGCATCCGGTAGGACCGACAATGGCGATCTTTTGTCCCGGCTGCACCTGCAATGAGAAGTCACGAATTAGATTCTGCTCCTCTGTATAGGAAAACGCAACCTTCTCCAGTCCCACACTGCCATCAAAATGATCCGGTGCAATGGCATCCGCTGCATCCGGAATCTGCGGTTCTTCCTCAATCAGATCAAGAACCCTTCCGGCACACGCAATGGCGTTCTGGAGCTCTGTAACAACACCGGAGATTTCATTAAAAGGCTTAGCATACTGGCTCGCATAGGACAAGAAGGCGGTCAGCTGGCCAACGCTCAAATGTCCGCCGATGGCAGCGATGGCCCCCGTCACTCCGACCACCGCATAGACCGTGCTGTTGATAAACCGCGTCGATGGATTGGTGAGGGAAGAGAAGAAAATCGCCTGCAAAGAGGTCTGTGTCAGTTCCTCGTTGATCGCATCGAACTGCTGAAGCACCTCATCCTTATAGTTAAAGGCCTTCACGACCTTTTGTCCCTCGACCATCTCATTGATCAGGCCCGTTTGCTGTCCCCGTATCTCGGACTGTTTGCGGAACATCGTATACGTATGTGTTGAAATGTAACGAGCCACCACAAAGGACAGCGGTGTCAGCGCAACCACAGCCGCGGTTATCCACACATTGATGGAAAGCATGAAGCAAAACGTCCCCAGAATCGTGATCACTCCGGTAAACAGCTGCGTAAAGCCCATCAGAAGTCCGTCCGCAAACTGATCCGCATCCGCAATGACCCTGCTTTCTATCTCGCCGTACGGATGAGAATCAATATAGCGAAGCGGCAGCTGCTCGATCTTCTCAAAAGCATCGTTTCGGATATCCCGCACCACATCATAGGTCATGCGGTTGTTGCATAGATTCATCAGCCACTGACCAAGCCCTGCAATCAGCGCACTGGCTATAATGCGCAGAATAATCTTCCATACCCCTGCAAAATCCACATTTCCGGGGCCAATGATATAGTCCACCACTTCTCCCGTGAGCTTGGGAATATACAGCTGCAGTGCCACGGTCAGAAAGGCCAGCAAAAGGGATGCCCACAGATATCTGCGGTAACGCCCCAGATAGTTCAGCACCTTGCGCACAATCACACGCTGCTCGCCATGATCGGCTTTTTTCTTATTCTGTCCTGCCATTATACTGCATCCTCCTTCGGAAACTGTGAGTAGTAAATTTCCTGATAAACGCTGTTCCCGGCAAGGAGCTCCTCATGCGTTCCAATGCCAACAAGTTTGCCGTCGTCCAGGACAAGGATCTGATCCGCATACTGTACGGAGGCAGCACGCTGGGACACAATAAAGGTGGTTAACGTTTTTGACATATCACGGATGGCCATGCGAAGCTTCGCATCGGTTGCAAAATCAAGTGCCGAAGCAGAATCGTCCATGATCAGAATGTCTGGTTTGCGAATCAGCGCTCTGGCAATGGTCATGCGCTGCTTCTGTCCGCCGGAAAGGTTTCGCCCGTTCTGCTCCAGCTTAAACGCTGTTCCGCCCGGCTTCTGGTCCACATATTCCTTCGCCTGCGAAATGGTAAGCGCTTCGTCCATCTCGGTTGGAGACGGATTTATTTTGCCAAAGGAGAGGTTGTGCGCAATGGTTCCCTTGAACAAAACAGCCTTCTGCAGGACCACACCGATGCGGCTGCGCAGCTGCTCCTGCTGATAGTCCCTTACGTTGTGCCCGCCGACCAGAACCTCGCCTTCCACTGCGTCATAAAAACGCGGGATCAGATTCACCAGTGAGGACTTGCCGCTTCCGGTTCCGCCGATGATGCCAACGGTCTCCCCTCTTCGAACGCGGAAGGAGATGTGCTCCAGAGCCTTTTCGGCGCCGTCCTCATAGGACAATGACACATCACGGAATTCCACCGCATACTCGCCGTCCCGCACGGCCTCTGCTCCCAGCGACCCATCCGCCATATCCGGCGCCACCTTCAGGATATCGCTGATTCGGTCGCCGCAGGCAGCCGCCTTGGTGACCTGGATGATCAGATTGGCAAGCTTGATCAGCTCCACCAGAATCTGTGACATGTAGTTCAACAGCGCTACTACCTGCCCCTGGGTCAGCGCGCCGATCTCCACGCGAACCGCCCCTGTATAGATCAGGTATGCCGTTGCCAGATTGACAATGATATAGGTCAGCGGATTCATCAGGCCGGAAATCTTGCCGACATACTGCTGCATATGACTCAGCTCGTCGTTGCTGCTGCGGAAACTTTGAATTTCCCCCTCTTCCTGACCAAAGGCACGGATCACGCGGACACCGGTCAGATTTTCACGCGTAGCCGTCATGATCCGGTCCAGGCGGCCCTGCACCTTACGGTACAGCGGCATGGTCCACAGCATAATGCCAAAAACTACCACTGACAGCGCCGGAATCGTAACAACGAAAATAAGCGCCGCCTTCACATCCACGGTGAATGCCATGATCATCGCGCCGAACACAATAAATGGTGACCGCAGGAACAAACGAAGGACAAGATTAACGCCGTTCTGCACCTGATTGACATCACTTGTCATTCGTGTGATCAGCGTATCCGTTCCGAACTGATCCATCTGAGAAAAGGACAGTTCCTGAATGTGGGCAAACAACGCGTGCCGCACCTTCTCCGAAAAGCCGGTAGCGGCCTTTGCCGCAAACCACTGCGCCGTAATGGCAGAGGCAAGTCCTACGGCGGCAAGAAGAATCAGAACGCCGCACATTTTGATGATATAGCTGTGGTCTCCGTTCCCGATGCCGGTGTCAATGATGGCCGCCATGACAAGCGGGACAATCAGCTCAAAGGATGCCTCCAGAAGCTTGAACAGCGGTGCAAGAATTGTTTCCTTTCGATAATCCTTCAGGTACCTCAGAAGAGATTTCATACGCATTCTCCTTTCATTCTCCGTCCGTAATACTAGTACATCGCCCGGAAAATAACCAGACTTTAGGGGTAGCCCCGCTAAGAAAGTGTTAAACTGTTGGTAACTATTCGGATGGTTACTGTTTTAGAAAGGACTCTGTTCCATGCAATCTCAACTCAAAGCCTATTCCAAGGAGCTTGTGCACGCCTTCCTGACCGGCGTGCGCTGGATTTTATTCGGCGGCATCTGCGGCATTGTCATCGGTGCCGTTGCCTCACTCTTCGCCAATGCCATTGTCGCTGTGACGGATTTCCGCCTGCAGCATGACTGGATCCTGTATTTTCTTCCCTTTGCAGGGCTTCTGATTGTCTGCATCTACCGCTTGACCGGAAATGCGCATCCGCGAGGCACCAACCGCGTTCTGGACGCCATTCGTTCCAGAGAACCGGTTCCCGGCATCATGGCTCCCCTCATCATCTTTGCTACGGTCCTGACGCACCTGTTCGGCGGTTCCGTCGGCCGGGAGGGTGCCGCACTTCAGGTCGGCGGGTCTCTTGGCACCGAGCTTGGCAAGCTGTTTCACTTTAGGGAATCCGAGCGCCGGCGGGTCATCATGTGCGGAATGAGTGCGGCGTTCTCTGCCCTGTTCGGCACGCCGCTTGCCGCTGCCGTTCTTTCCATGGAGATCAGCACCGTCGGCATCATGTACTACGCAGCTCTGGTTCCTTGCGTCGTTTCTGCGCTGACGGCCCATTATATTGCCACTCTGATGGGCGTGAGCGAAACTATCCTCACCGTGGAGCCAGCTGCTGATTTCCACCCCCTCTCGGCCGGAAGCACACTTTTGTTTGCGTTTTGCTGCGCTTTGGTAAGTGTGTTATTCTGCCGCGTCATGCACCGAACCAAGCACATCATGGCGGACAAACTCCCCAATCCCTATGTTCGGGTTTTTGTGAGCGGCCTATGCATCCTGCTTCTGACGTTTCTGGTCGGCGACCAGACATACAACGGCACCGGCTCCGGCATCATTGCCTCCTGCATCAATGATCCGTCCTTTTCCATTGTGTCCTGGGCCTTTCTGCTAAAGATCCTCTTTACCGCCATTTCCCTTGCCGGCGGCTATCAGGGCGGCGAAATTGTTCCCTCCCTTTTCATCGGCGCAACCTTCGGTCACGCCGTTGCCGTTTTATTTGGAGCAGATCCCTCTTTGTACTCCGCCATTGGCATGGCCTGTGTATTCTGTGGGGTAACGAACTGCCCCATTGCTTCGCTCCTGATCAGTTGTGAAATGTTCGGCTTTGGAGGATCTTACTTTTACTTGCTGGCCATTGCCGTCACCTACCTGTTCTCCGGCAACTATGGCATCTATTCCGCCCAGCACATCCTGCATTCCAAATTTGACTGCGGCCAGATCGACGCCAACGCGCATTGAGGCCTCGATTGAAAAAAGGATGTAACCGTTCACTCGCCTGCCAACCGACAGGGCGGCGTCTGTACAGTAACAAAAGGAGCGCGGCAGCCGTAAGGCTACTGCGCTCCTTTTGTTGAATTTTAAATCTGAATATAACTATTAAAAGTCGTCCAGCCACTCGTCCTCGTCATACTCCGATTCAGGCGTCTGCCCACCGGCTTTTCGTTTACCATTCGGCGACTTCCTCCTGCGCTGATTGCTGCGCAGATGATCCTTCCGACGGCGACGCTTCTTGCTAAGAATATGGTGCAGGAACAAGCCAAGGACCGCTGCAGCTCCTACCAATACCGCTGCCAGCTTCATCCATACGCTCTGCGAGCTTCCGGCCGAAACGGCGAAGGTCACATCATTTCCCTCTGCCTCAAAGCTTATGTACTGACCGAATTCGGAGGTCTCGACCTTTACCTTCTCTCCGCTTTGAATCAGATAGATTGTCGGATTCTTCTCCGACTCCGAAGCCAGGAACCGAATCTCGTGCGTATCCTGTCCATCCTCCGGCATGGAAACCATCCACCGCTCTGCTTCGCCGGATTCTGCCGCCATATCCGTGAGAATCAGCGAATCCTCCTGTTGGAAGTTGCCCAGCACCTCAATGACCGGCAAGCCGCTTGCACGCTTTTGGTTGGAGGAGAGCAGCGTATTTACCCTGGAGTAATCCGCTTCTATCACCTCGTCCGCCGTGATCTTGGTGTAATCCGTCCGGCTCCAGACACCGTGGAAGCCGTCCTTGGTCGGAACCTGCGGAATCTGATCTTCCGAAATGCTTTCTCCGTACTGGCAGGTGATGGTTTTCACCACCGCATCGTCTGCCTTAAAGGTAAGAACCAGCTCCTGGAAGGTATTCGGGATATTTTCCTGCCTCAGGAGCGTCTCGTAGGTTACGCCTTCCGCAATTCCCTCATAGCTGATGCCATCGATGCCGTACAGCGATTCTGCATAGTAGTAGTTATCCGACACTTCGTCTGCATCAACGTTCTTGACACGTCCTGCGATGGCACCGACATACTGCTTGGCATCCTTAATATTGACCATGGCAAGGTTGCTGCGAACCGTAACGCCATAGCCGACGATGCCGCCGACATACTTGCTGCCCTTTACATCGCATTTTGCTGTATTATTCCGAACTACACCCACCGAATATCCGGTGATGCCGCCGGCGTAGCTTCCGCTGCAGTCCACCGTGCCATAGCTGGCGTTGGAGGCAGCCAGTCCCATCTCCATATGCCCGGCGATTCCGCCGCCGTAATTATTCTTATTCTCCACCAGGCCGCGATTGGTACAGGAATCCACGATGCACTTTGCACGGAAGACATAATCCAGCGAGGTATTTCCCGTCTGATGAATATCCGTTTCCGGATCCAGATCGTATTCCACACCGACCATGCCCACGATGCCGCCGCTGTTCGTATCCCCGTTCACCGTCCCGTAGTTGGTGCTGGCTGTGACGCGTCCCTGCCACGTGCCGTCCACATCCTCGTCCGACACATCCTGCAGAGTATCCTCTTTGTCTGTGCTAGTCAGATCATCTGCCGCATCCTCCAGCGTCCTCAGAATGGCATCGAACTGAGAGGTGATGGCCCGCAGATTATCAATTCCCTCGTCCGACTCCGAGCTGATGGCATCATTCAGAGACTGCATCTCATTCGAGAGCTGACTCAGTGATTCGTACAGGTTGTTGCCGTTGTTGCGCATGGTGTCGCTGACACCGTTCATCTTCAGATCCAGCGACGCCAAAGAATTCATGGCACTTGTCAAATCGCTGGAGATCTGCGGATAATTCTTCAGCGTATCTGACGCCTTCTTGAGGGAATCCGCTACGCCGGAGGTGTTCAGTGCATTTTTGCCGTACTTATCTGCGATCTGCAGCATGCCGCTCAGGGAGGACTCTTGATCACTGAGCCCCTTTGTAATGTCGCTGATCAGCCCTGCAATGTCATTCTTATCCACCCACTGCTCGAATGCCTTTGAATCTGTCCAGATATCCGCAGAGGACTTATTGAGCTCCGTGATCTGCTTGTTGATATCCTCATACGCCTTCCGGCAATCGGAATACTTCTCCCGGTAGGCCTTGGCATCCTCATCGCTCAGCTCATACTTTTCCTTAAAATAGCTTTCCAGCTCTTCATCCGACTTGCCGCTAAGCTCCGCATTTCCAAGCTCCGGATAGCTTTCTAAGAGCTTGGCCTGCTGCTGCGACAACTCTTTGCTCAGATTCTCCAGATCTCCGGCAGAAAAGCTTCCATCGGCAAATTTCTCCACCGATTCATCGCTTTCCAGGGAATTGAGACTGTCCTGTGCCTTGCTGATTTCGCTCTGGAAGTCATTTAGCGTGTCCTTTGTCTTCTGCAGATCCTCTCTGGCAGATCTGGCAGCGTCATTGTCATATTTTGCAAGGATTTCATCCATTCCCTGCACGGCAGCGAGCATCTGGGCGTAGCCTTCCCGAATCTGCTTCAGCGCGCTCTTCACATTTTCCCGCGTCTCTTTCTGCCCCACGGTACTCATATCGTCCACGCTCGGTCCCTTTTCCAGTGCATCCGAAAGGGCCTTTGTTCCGTCCTGCACCTTCTTGGCGCCGTCCTTGAACTGCTGAACGTATTGCTCCATGGACTTTCGGTCTTCGTCCGTAAGCTTCAGTCCGTCCAGATACGCACTGGTGTTGCTCGTCAGAGAGGACATGGAGCTCTCCACCTGGTTCATATACCCCGAGACCCTGGACGTCACATCCGAGAAGGTCCGAAGGGAGCTCTGGAGAGTCGAGACGGCATTGTTGATTTTCGTAGCCGCTTTGTCATATTCATCCGAACCCTCATCCGCAATGCCCTTTGCAGCATCCTGCGCGATCTTGGAAAGACCGTTGATATTGGAGAGGTGATTGGTGGTGTTGCTGGAATAGCTGTCTGCATTATTCAGGCCCGTATTCACCAGCGAATTCAGCTCGTCCAGCTGCGAATCCAGCTGATCCAGCGTGCTCTCCGAAAAGTCCACCGACAGATAGGGCTGCATCTGTCCGACAATGCCGCCCACGTCCTTGCGTCCGTAAACCTCTGCATTGTTCGTGTTGTCCTGCATGTATCCGGAGCTCCGGCCGGCAATGCCGCCCACGTTATAGCCGACGTGCTCATACCCAATCTGCGCATTGTTCGTGCAGGAGGCAATGACGCCGGAGGAAAATCCGGCAATACCGCCCGTGTCCGAATTGATCTCCAGATTCTCAAAATTGGTCAGATCACCGCTCGCCAGAATGTTGTCAATGGTCTCGGTCAGCTGATCCAAGGTCATATTGGTATCCTGGTAGGTAATATTGACATTGATATCGTTGGTGCAGTGAAGAATCGTTCCCTCGTTGTACCCGGCGATACCGCCGCAGGCAGAGGTTCCGGTAATTGCGCCGGTGCCATGGCAGCCCGAAATCGTTCCGTTCCGCCCGTTGCGCCCGACAATGCCGCCCAGCTCGCTGTCTCCATCGATGCGCCCTTCAAAGGAGCAGTGCAGCACCTGTCCGTAGTTCAGGCCGGCGATGCCGCCCAGCTTCCCCTGGGATCCGTTGGGGGCAATCACGCCCTGCACCTTCAGATTGGAGACGGAGCCCGTATTCTGGATGGTACCGAACACACCGGTCTCGGACACATCTCCTGTTATGGAAATCCCACTGATGGTATGCCCATTTCCGTCAAAAATACCGCCGAAGGTTCGTACCGGCTCGAAGTCCTCCTTGGAGAAATCCAGATCTGCCTCCAAAACCACGCTTTTGTTCCGCGACCAGCTGTCATATCGGCAGTTTCTGGCAAATTCCTGGAATTCTTTTACGCTTTTGATGGTGACTGTTTCATAGCTCTCCGCTGCTACCGCAGTAACATCCACCTTATTGGCACCGGTATCCTCGTCTTCAGCCTCTTCCTCCGTCTCCAGTGTATCGGCCGAAGCAGACTTGATGACGCTTTCATTGACAAGGTCCTCTGCCTGCTGCTCCAGATCGGTCACGCTGGATGCGCAGACCGGCAGCGATCCAAACGAAGAGGCTGTCAGTGCGGCCGCCATAAGTACAACCGAAATTCTTGACTTATTCATAGTCCTCTCCCTTCTCCGTCGTCTCGTCGTCATCATAGTATTCCTCTGCGTCCTGCGGCTCTGCATTCACATCCTCAGATGTTGCACCGTTTTCTTTCTCTGCATCCTCGCTGGTCGGTCCCGGAAGCTTCCCCTGCGCATCGGTCCCCGCCTTCGGGTCATCGACCTTTCCGATACTGCCGGAGACAACCATCGCCTTTACATCACCACGAACCACTGCGTTCATCGTTCCGATAACGGTTCCGTTGATGGTTCCGCGGATGGCGCCGTTGATCACCACTGTACCGCTTTCCTCTTTAGTCTTGATAGGTCGCTCGATTTCAAAGGTGGTCTTTGCAATCAGGCCGTCACCAATCAGAAGGATCTGCGGCAGAACGAACATAACCAGAATAACGGAAATCATAGTGCCTCGTCCCAGGCACTGTCCAATACCGGCAATGCAGGCATCGGAGGTCATCTGTCCGATGAACACACCGGCCAGAATCATCATGGAGCCGGAGGTAATGATGGTCGGGAAGGAGAAATTCAATGCTTCAATGATGGAGCTCTTCCGATCCTGCATTTTGCGGCACTCGATATAGCGGCTGGAAATAACAATTGCATAGTCAATGTTGGCGCCCATCTGAATCGAGCTGACAATCAGGTATCCCATGAAGAACAGCTTGTCATGCGTCAGGGTCGGTATACCGAAGTTAATGAAAATAGCACCCTCAATGACGGCAACCAGCAGCACCGGCAGGCCGGCCGACTTGAAGGTAAAGAGCAGAATCACCAATACGAAGAGGATGGAAACCACGCTGACAACCACGTTGTCGCGTGAGAAGGAATCCCGAAGGTCTCTCTGAGAGGTGCAGTCGCCGACAACGTAAACCGATTCTCCCTCATAATAGGACTGCGCCAAATTGTGCATCGTTTCTACAAAATCAAAGGACGCATCGTCCTGCTCCGGCAGCGGAATGGTCATGTAAACCAGAATGCGGTCGTAATTCTCACCCTCCAGCTGTTTTCTTCCGTCACTGATCTGCTGGTACGCGCTGGTCAATGTTTCATCAATATCGGAGTCCAGCGTGACATAACCCTCCTCCGATTTCTCATAGACGAACATCAGCATATCCATCAACGGTACCTTATAGGAGGAAATGCCGCCGACGATCCGTCCGTATTCCTCCTGATCGGCTGCATAGGTGGTGTACAGGAGCTCCGCCACCTCATAATCCAGATCCAAAAGCTCCGAAAAGGCTCTGGGTGTCAATTCGTCCGTCAGCATGTAGTCATCCATGGCGTTGGTATTGGCAAGGCCCTGGCAATAGTCCACCTCTGTATATGCCTCCAGATCCTCGATCAGCTTGGCTTCCTTTTTGTAATTTCCGCCAGGCACCACAATGGCGCAATAGTTCTCCGATCCAAAGCTGTTCTCGATCAGCTCCTCTGCCTTCTGCTGGTCGTTCTGCACCGGTGTATCCAGTGTGGAATATCCATATACATACGGCGTATTCTGAGAAAGAACACAGAACGCAACGAAAACAACGGCGAAAATAGCCGGAAGAATATGACGGGAGACATAAGAAAACCGTCCAATCGCACTGATCTTCGGAACAAAGCTCTTATGCTGCGTTTTCGCCATCGCCCCCGAGAACAGAACCAGCAGTCCCGGCATCAGCGTAAATACCGACAAAAGGCTCAGAAGAATTGCCTTGATCAGGACAACGCCAAGGTCCGCACCGATCCGGTACTGCATGAAAATCATGGCCATCAATCCGGAGATCGTGGTCAGTGAACTGGAGCAGATTTCCGGAATGGCCTTGGACAATGCCACCACAACCGCGTCGTGCACATCGTAGTCCTTGAGTTCTTCCTTGTATCTGTTACAGAAAATAATGGCGTAATCCACCGACAGTGCCAGCTGCAGGATGGAGGAGACAGAGTTGGAGACAAAGGAAATGGTTCCCAGCAGGAAATTGGTTCCGGAGTTCAGCAGCATCGAAGAACAGAAGGTTAACAGAAGGACCGGAATCTCACCGTAGGACTCACTGGTCAGGAGCAGAACGGTTACAACGACCACCGCCACCAGGACCATGATCTTGTTGATCTCCTCCTGGATGATCTCGGCCTGCTGATTTCCCAGACTCGTCTTTACATATATGTCATAGCCGGAAAGCTGCTCTTTGACATTTTCCAGACTTTCCAAAGCCCTGTCATCGTTCTCATCGTAGGAGAAGGTGATGCTGTAAAGTGCCGATCCGTTATTGTAATGCTTCACAAAATCCGTCTGCTCCGCATCTTCGTCGGTAAAGGTAACCTGAGAAACGCCGTCCATATCCTCGATGCGGCTCTGCAGGCTCTTGGCATCCTGATAGGAAATGTTCGCCACCATGACCTTCGCCGTGCCAAAGGTAACGAACTCCTTATCCATCACCTCCAGACCCTGCTTGGTCTCGGTCGTCTCCGGAAGGTAGTCCGCAAGATCGTTGTTTACCTTTACCCAGTTAGCCGAAAACAGCGAAAAGATGATCGCAATGATGTAAATCAAAAAGAAAAGCATCCGTTTATCTACAATAAAGGACGCCACCCGCAGCATGGCGGAGTTTCCAGCACTCTTCTTCTCTTCCATTTTTCCTCCTCTGCTGCCGCACAGCCAGCAAATACTGACCGGCGGTCATAACATTGAAAGGATAGCATTTATTCCATTTTATGCAAGTAAAAAAAGGATAAATCGTGCGCTAAGAAAAAGAACCGCCAGCCGGTTATCCTGGCCAGTGGTTCTTTTCTTCTTAATTTATGCTATTGTCCTGCGGTGGCAGTCGCTTCCGCAGAAGCTCCATCTAAGGTTCCTGTTCCGTCCGCGGCAGCATCCTGCGCCGAAACATCGGTCGTCACGGTACCGTTTTCCACATGTGCGGTTGCTGTTGTCCCGGTCTGCGAATCGCTGACAGTCACCGTAGCAGCACCGGTTGCCGTGTTGGCAGCAACCGCTGTCCTCTTTCCGGTTGCCGCATTGTAATAGGTCACCGTCACCACGCCCGTGGCCGGATCGGTTGTGGTCGATTCCACAACACCCAGATCCGATGTAGCAGTATCCGCGGATGTGACGTCTGTGGATGCTGTGCCGGGCGTCTGTGCTGCAGACGTTTCGGTGCCGGTCCCCTGCACGGCATCCTCTGCTATGCCGGCATCGCCACCTTCTGCTGCTGCCGGATCGGTGCTTGTCTGAGCTGTACTCCCGGACGATCCAGAGTCGGACCCAACCAGAGACGGCAGGGATTTACCGGTGGTCTGAACATAGGTACTCTTCCCGACAATGGATTCAGCATCCTCATAGTTCTGCCGGTAGGACTCGGAATTTTTGTAGGAGTAGGTGCTGGAATCCGTGGATTCGTATTTAGCCGTCAGCTCCTCAGCGGTGGTCTCTCCATACAGGAAGCTCTGCAGCTCCTGTGAATTGGTTTCAAAATCCAGTGCAAGAACCTTGCGGCTGCACATACCGTCCATCAGGCCGTAAGTGTGCTTGAGCGGGAAGGTAATGGTGTCATAGTCCATATTGACAAAGGTTCCCGCTTCCGGCAGAAGACTTGCAATGTCCGCCTCAGTAAGGTTCGTCTGGATCAGCGGCAACACATTGTTCAGCAGCTCATCCAGCTCTGTGATGGAAAGCTTCTTTAAATTCTGCACCGCAGCCAAAATGACCTTCCGCTGCCGTTCCACGCGGTGCCAGTCATCATCGATAGCACGAAGTCTGGCATAGCACATAGCAGTTGCGCCGTTTAGGTGGTTGACGCCGGGCACCAGGTCCTGCTGCACTGTATCCTCTACGTGCATTCCCTTGATATTGCCGGCTGTAAAGGTTCCCTCCGGATGGTTAATGTTGTTGCACTCCGCTTCCGTCATATCGATATCCACACCGCCGACGGAATCAACCAGCTCCATAAAGGTATGAATATTCACGCGAATGTATTTGGTAACGTCGATTTTGAAGTTCTCGCGAATCACCTGCGTCATCATGCGCGGCCCGCCGTACCAGAACATGTGCGTGAGCCAGTCCCACTGCCCTTCATAATCTCCATAGGGAATCTTGACCCCGATGGCTCGTTCAAAGCTCACCAGATGGATCTGATTTGTTTCGCGGTTGATGGACAGCAGAATGCACGTATCGCCTCTTGCGTTGTCACTGAACTTGGTTGTCCGGTCGTCCGTGCCGATCAGCAGAATGTTGAAGACGCTCTGGTCGGATTCCACCTCACCGGTAGCCTCAATTGCATCGGCATCCTCCAACTGTCCGGAGTCCTTTCTGGACTGCAGCTCATCGTTTTCCAGCTGATCCTGGGTATCTCCCTCTGCCGCGATCTCACTGCTGGAGAAATCGCCGTCACTAATCTGCATGAGCCGGTATTTGCTGTGAAAATACCCATAGGCGACCAGTCCAACGGCCAGAACCGCGACCAGAACCCACGCAACTACCTGCTGCCAGAGCTTCCAGCTGCGGAATGCCTTCCATAGCTCCTTTGCCTTCTCCCCGACCGGAGAAAGTATTTCCCGGAGTTTGAACAGAAGTCCGTTCTTCTCGTCCTCGTTTGATTCCGGGGCCTCCCAGCCAAGCGTGACGGTATCCTCCGCTTCCTCACTATGCTCCTGCGTCGCTTCCGATGTCTCGATATCACTGCCCTCTTCTGCAGCCGGGGTCTCCGGTGTCTCTGCAGGCTCGCTCACTTCTGCGACCGGAATCTCCTGTAGCTCCGCAGTTTCGTTTTCCTCCGCAACAGAGGCTTCCACTACATCCATTGCAGCGGTCTCTTCCGGAGCCGCTTCCTTCTCTGCAGCAGGCATCTCTGCCCGTTTCTCTGTCTTTATAGAAGCTTTCTGCGCGGGATTCTTATAGTTTCCTGTCTTCTGACGTTTTTTCTTTTTTCTGGACACGTTACATTACCCTCTTTACAACTGATATCAGATTGTACTACGTACTATGTTCGCGCAACGCCTTATTCTATCGCACCTTGCACATCGATTGCAAAATAACTATGTACAGG